>NZ_JBHYUG010000116.1:0-25953 GCF_042749375.1 Streptomyces sp. NPDC059477
CCCTCTCACCCCCACCCTCACCGGCTCGCACTCCCGCCCCGCACCCCCCCCCGAGGGGGCGCGCCCGCCCCGGCGCGCCCCCCCCCCCCCCCTCCACACCCGCAGCGAGGAGCTGTTCTACGTCCTGGAGGGTGAACTGGACGTCCTCGCCTTCGAGCCCCGGATCCGCACCCCCGACCACTGGCAGCGCTGGGAGTCGACCCGGGGCAACCGGGTGGTACGCGCGACGCCGGGCACGGTGATCGTCGTACCCCCTGGCTGCCCGCACGCCTTCGCCAACCCGACGGACACCCCGGCGAAGATGTTCTTCCAGGCGTCCCCACCCCCCGACCACGAGCGCTACTTCGAGGAACTCCTGGAGATCCTGAGCGGCGGCGGCCCACCGGATCACGAGGCGATCGAGGCATTGAGGACGAGATACGACATCGAGCAACTGACCCCTTTGAAACACCGGTGACCGCGCTCACGCGAACTAGCGGATGGACGTCCCCGATACCGCCCTGGCGATCACCAGTCGCTGGATCTCACTGGTCCCCTCGAAAATGGTGTAGATCGCCGCATCCCGGTGCATCCGCTCCACGGGATACTCCCGCGTGTACCCGTTCCCGCCCAGAATCTGGATCGCCTGCGCCGTGACCGTCTTCGCCGTCTCGCTGGCGAACAGCTTCGACATCGACCCCTCGGCGGCCGTGAAGGGCCGCCCGTTGACCGCCATCCAGGAGGCCCGCCACACCAGCAGCCGTGCCGCGTCGATGGAGGTGCGCATGTCGGCGAGCTGGAAGGCGACCCCCTGGTTGTCGATGATGGGCCGCCCGAACTGCTCGCGGGTCATGGCGTAGTCGAGCGCGACCTCGTACGCGGCACGGGCGGTGCCGACGGCCATCGCGCCGACGGCGGGCCGGGACGCCTCGAACGTGGCCATCGCCGCGTTCCGCACCCGCTCGCCGCCGGCGGCCCGCGCGCGGGCGAGCCGCTCGTCCAGCTTCTCCTTGCCACCGAGCAGACACGACCCGGGCACCCGTACGTGGTCGAGGACGACCTCGGCGGTGTGCGAGGCGCGGATGCCGTGCTTCTTGAACTTCTGCCCCTGGGACAGCCCCGGCGTACCCGGCGGGACGACGAAGGACGCGTGCCCCTTGGACCCCAGCTCCGGGTCCACCGTCGCCACGACCACATGGACGCCCGCGATACCGCCGTTGGTGGCCCAGGTCTTGGTGCCGTTGATCACCCACTCGTCCCTGGCCTCGTCGTACACGGCACGGGTGCGCAGGGCGGCGACGTCGGACCCGGCGTCGGGCTCGGAGGAGCAGAACGCGGCGACCTTGACATCGCTGGCGTCGCCGTACATCTGGGGGATCCAGGTGCCGATCTGTTCCTCGGTGCCGTTGGCGAGGACGCCGACCGCGGCGAGGCCGGTGCCGACGATGGACAGGGCGATGCCGGCGTCTCCCCAGAACAGTTCCTCCATGGCCATGGGGATGCCGAGGCCGGTCGGGTCGAAGTACTGCCGGGCGTAGAAGTCCAGGGAGTAGATACCGACCTTGGCGGCCTCCTGGATGACCGGCCAGGGAGTTTCCTCGCGCTCGTCCCATTCGGCGGCGGCGGGACGGATGACGTCGGCGGCGAAGCCGTGCAACCAGTCCCGGACCTCCTTCTGTTCCTCGCTCAGCTCCATGGTGAACTCGGCCATGTCCCCTCCAGCGCACCCCTGCTTGTTACTTGCGGTAACCGCAGTCTGTTACCAGTGGGTAGGAAAAGTCAACTCGCGAGCGTGACTCGGCAGCCCGTTCGATCCATGGGACGTCATCAGTGTTAGTTTGCGCTGGCGTCACCGAATCAGCACGGGTGGGGAGAGCACATGGACACCACGCAGCGGACCGAGCAGCAGCGGTCCGCCGAGCGCCGGCGGCGCGAGCTGCTGGAGGCCGCCGACCGGGTGGTGCTGCGCGATGGTCCGCATGCCTCGATGAACGCGATCGCCGCCGAGGCGGGCATCACCAAGCCGATTCTCTACCGCCACTTCGGTGACAAGGGCGGCCTGTACGCCGCTCTGGCCAAGCGGCACACGGACGCGCTGCTGGCCTCGCTGCGGGCCGCGCTGGACGCGCCCGCGGAGCGCCGGGAACGGGTCGAGGCGACGCTGGACACCTACCTCGCGGCGATCGAGGCGCGGCCCCAGGTGTACCGCTTCCTGATGCATCCGTCCGAGGGCTCCCCGGGCGACCAGGGTTTCGACGTCGGCAAGCACTCCGCGCCCCTGCTCCGGCGGATGGGCGAGGAGCTGGCGCAGGTCATCGAGGAGCGGGTGGACCTCGGTCCGCACAGCCATGAACTGGCGCGGGTGTGGGGGCACGGGATCGTCGGGATGATGCACGCCGCCGGGGACTGGTGGCTGGGGGAACGGCCCTGTCCCCGGCCCGAGTTGGTGACGTCCCTCGCGGACCTGCTGTGGGGCCGGTTGGCTGCCGCCGGCAATCGGGTGGGGGGGCCTGGGTTCTGACGGTTGTGTGTCGTGTGCGGGTGAGCGGGGCTCGTTCGCGCGGTTCCCCGCGCCCCTGAGAACACGGGGTTGCCGCGACCCCCTGTCTTTGTCTTTTTGGGGGCGCGGGGAACTGCGCGACCAGCCACGGACCACCCGCAGCCGCCGACGAACAGGGTCACGCCCAAGGCGCCCGCGCGGCCCGCCGCAACAGACGGCGCCTGCGCCACCCGGTGAGGTGATCGACGTACACCCGCCCCTCAAGATGATCGCACTCGTGCTGAAGGCACCGCGCGAAGAACCCGGTCCCGGACACCCGCACCGCCTCCCCCGTCGCCGTGAACCCCTCGACCACCGCCTCGTCGTGACGTTCGGTCCCCGCCTCCAGCCCCGGCAGGGACAGACAGCCCTCGGGACCCCGTAGCACCACCCCGTCCGTCGACACGAGGCGGGGATTGACGACATGACCGAGGTGACGTACGTCATCGTCGTCGGGGCAGTCGTAGACGAAAACCCGGAGCGATCGGCCCACCTGATTCGCGGCCAGACCGACCCCCCGGGCGGCGTACATCGTGGCGAACAAGTCCTCCACCAAGCGGGCGAGTTCGGGGCCGAAATCGGTGACTTCCGTGCAGGGTGTGTGAAGGATCGGGTCACCGAGCAGGGTGAGGGGCCGGACGCGCCCGTGGGCACCCGGAATCGAACCGTGTCGCATGATCGAAGGGTACGGTTCGTTCGGTTCACGCCCGCCGCGCAGGCGCAGGCCGCGATTCGGGCAGGTGGGTGTTGCTCGATAGGCTGAGTCCACACCGTTGCCGTAAGGCGTTCGGCGCGGCGCGTACGCAAGGAGGATCGGGAACTGATGGCAGGGAACTCGGACCCGCTCACGCCGCGGGCCAAGCTCGCCGTGACCGCGGGCAAGGCGGTCGCGGCGGCGTCGCGCGCCGCGGGGCGCGGCAGCGGATCGGTGATCGGCGGCAAGGTGGCCCTCAAACTCGACCCCGATCTCCTCGCCCGGCTCGCCCAGAACCTGGACGTGACGCTGGTCTCGGCGACCAACGGCAAGACGACCACGACCCGGCTGATCGCCGAGGCCCTGCGCGCGGCCGGTCCGGTCGTCTCCAACGCGCTCGGCGCGAACATGCCCGCCGGGATCACCTCGGCGCTGGCCGGCGGCTCCGACGCGAAGTTCGGGGTCATCGAGGTCGACGAGAAGTATCTCGCCGGGGTCGCCCGGGACACCGCCCCCAAGTGCATCGCGCTGCTGAACCTCTCGCGCGACCAGCTGGACCGGGCCGCCGAGACCCGGATGCTCGCGGAGCACTGGCGGGAGGGGCTCGCCGGGTCGAAGGCCGTGGTCGTGGCCAACGCCGATGACCCGCTGGTGGTGTGGGCGGCCTCGTCGTCGCCGAACGTGATCTGGGTCGCCGCGGGCCAGATGTGGAAGGACGACGCCTGGTCCTGCCCGTCCTGCGGCGGGGTGATGCAGCGCCCCGGCGACGACTGGTTCTGCGCCCAGTGCGGTTTCCGCCGCCCGGCGCCGACCTGGGCGCTCTCCGGTGACCATGTGCTCGACCCGCACGGCCAGGCATGGCCGATCCACCTCCAGCTGCCGGGCCGCGCCAACAAGGCCAACGCGGCGACCTCCGCCGCCGTCGCGGCCGTGTTCGGGGTGCCGCCGCAGGTGGCGCTGGAGCGGATGTACCAGGTGCAGGCGGTGGCCGGCCGCTATGACGTGGTCGGTTTCATGAACCGTGAGCTGCGGCTGCTGCTGGCGAAGAACCCGGCCGGCTGGCTGGAGACGTTCTCGCTGATCGACCCGCCGCCCACCCCGGTGATCCTTTCGGTGAACGCGCGCGGCGCGGACGGCACGGACACCTCCTGGCTGTGGGACGTCGACTACACCCGGCTGTCCGGCCACCCGATCTTCGTGGTCGGCGACCGCAAGCTCGACCTCGCGGTCCGCCTCGAAGTGGCGAACCAGCAGTTCCAGGTCTGCGAGAACGTCGACCAGGCCGTGCAGCTGGCCCCGCCCGGCCGGATCGAGGTCATCGCGAACTACACCGCTTTCCAGGACCTGCGCCGCCGCGTCGGCAACTGAGCATCGCCCAGCACCACTCAGCACTGCCCAGCATCACCTAGCACCACCGAGCTACACCGAGCACCCGACCCAGCACAAGGGACGATCACTTCATGAGCGACAACGGCCTGCGGATCGTGTGGGTCTACCC
Source organism: Streptomyces sp. NPDC059477 (assembly GCF_042749375.1). Lineage (NCBI taxonomy): Bacteria > Bacillati > Actinomycetota > Actinomycetes > Kitasatosporales > Streptomycetaceae > Streptomyces > Streptomyces sp. NPDC059477. Next base: position 4,711 of record NZ_JBHYUG010000116.1, read on the forward strand.
GGACCTGCTCAGCACGTACGGCGACCAGGGCAATGTGCTCGTGGTGGAGCGCCGGGCGCGTCAGCGCGGTCTGGACGTGGCCCGGCTGGACGTGCGCAGCGACCAGCCGATCCCGACCTCCGGGGACATCTATCTGATCGGCGGCGGCGAGGACCGTCCGCAGCGGCTGGCGGCCGAGCGGCTGCGCCGGGACGGCGGGCTGTACCGGGCGGTGGCCAACGGCGCCATCGTGTTCTCGGTGTGCGCGGGCTACCAGATCCTCGGGCACGAGTTCATCAACGACCTGGGCCAGCGCGAGCCGGGGCTCGGCCTGCTCGACGTGGTCTCCACGCGCGGCGAGGGCGAGCGCTGCGTCGGCGATGTGCTCGGGGACATCGACAGCAGGCTCGGGCTGCCGCCGCTGACCGGCTTCGAGAACCACCAGGGCGTCACCCACCTCGGCCCCACCGCCCGCCCGCTGGCCCGGGTCCGGTTCGGCAACGGCAACGGCACGGGCGACGGCACCGAGGGCGCGTTCAACGACACCGTCTTCGGGACGTACATGCACGGCCCGGTGCTGGCCCGCAATCCGCTGATCGCCGATCTGCTGCTGAAGCTGGCACTCGATGTGAACGCGCTGCCGCCCACCGACGACCGCTGGTACGAGGCGCTGCGCAACGAGCGGATCGCCTCCGCGCAGCAGCAGAGCGCGTGACGCCGTTCACCGCGGATCCAGCCCCTGGCCACCGGCCCGTCTGACGGGGTGTCCGCACAGGTGAGCGGGGCCGTCCAGCTGTCGGACGCATGGTGGGGCCGTGCCCCCCGGTGCCGCTAGGGTGGCGGGGATCGAGCCGGACAGCGCGGTCCGGACCCGGCCACGTCGAGAAGGTATTCGGGCTATGCGCATTGGTGTCCTCACGTCCGGCGGCGACTGCCCCGGCCTGAACGCCGTCATCCGGTCCGTCGTGCACCGTGCGGTCGTCGACCACGGCGACGAGGTCATCGGGTTCCGGGACGGCTGGAAGGGCCTCCTGGAGTGTGACTATCTCAAGCTCGACCTGGACGCGGTGGCCGGCATCCTGGCCCGCGGCGGCACGATCCTCGGCTCCTCCCGGGTCCGCCCCGAGCAGCTGCGGGACGGCGTGGAGCGCGCCAAGGGACATGTCGCGGAACTCGGCCTCGACGCGATCATCCCGATCGGCGGTGAGGGCACGCTCAAGGCGGCCCGGCTGCTGTCCGACGGCGGGCTGCCCATCGTGGGCGTGCCGAAGACCATCGACAACGACATCGCCGTGACCGATGTGACCTTCGGTTTCGACACGGCGGTGACCGTCGCCACCGAGGCGCTGGACCGGCTGAAGACCACCGCCGAGTCGCACCAGCGGGTGCTGATCGTGGAGGTCATGGGCCGGCACACCGGATGGATCGCGCTGCACTCCGGCATGGCGGCCGGCGCGCACGCGGTCGTCGTACCGGAGCGTCCCTTCGACATCGAGGAGCTGGCCGCGAAGGTCGGCGCGCGGTTCTCGGCGGGCAAGCGGTTCGCGATCGTCGTCGCCGCGGAGGGGGCCAAGCCGCGGCCCGGCACGATGGCGTTCGACGAGGGCGCCAAGGACGTGTACGGGCACGAGCGGTTCGCCGGGATCGCCCGGCAGCTGGCCATCGAGCTGGAGGAGCGGCTGGGGAAGGAAGCGCGGCCGGTCATTCTCGGGCATGTGCAGCGCGGAGGGACCCCCACGGCGTACGACCGCGTCCTGGCGACACGGTTCGGGTGGCACGCGGTGGAGGCGGCGCATCGGGGGGAGTTCGGGAAGATGACGGCGCTGAAGGGGACGGAGATCGTGATGGTTCCTCTGGGCGAGGCCGTGGAGACGCTGAAGACTGTGCCGTTTGCGCGGTACGCGGAAGCGGAGTGTGTGCTTTAGGTTTCGTTGCCGGGTGCGGGTGCGTTGTGGCTGGTCGCGCAGTTCCCCGCGCCCCTGAGGGGCAGGTAGTCACCCCCCGTGCGAAGGGTGCCCGGCGCGGTTCTAGTCTGTGGGCGGATGTTTTGTTTGCAACCCCCACGAAACAGGAGCCGGGCGGATGGATCACAGCGGGCACGGCATGGAGATGGAGCTGGCGCCGTTCACGCTGGGGCGGGGGCTTGAGTGGTCGGCCGATCCGTTCTTTCTCGTCGCCTGTCTGGTGGGGCTCGCGCTCTACGCGTGGGGGGCCGTGCGGCTGACCCGGCGCGGGGACAAGTGGCCGGTGGGGCGGACCGTGGCCTTCGCGGCCGGGGTGCTCAGCATCATGCTGGTGACGTGCACCGGGCTGAACGACTACGGCATGGTCATGTTCAGCGTGCACATGGTGCAGCACATGGTGATCAGCATGCTGTCGCCGATCCTGATCCTGCTCGGCGCCCCGATCACCCTCGCGCTGCGCGCGCTGCCGCCCGCCGCGCGGGGCCGCAAGGGGCCGCGTGAGCTGCTGATGGCGCTGCTGCACAGCCGGTACATCAAGATCATCACTCACCCGGTCTTCACGATCCCGCTGTTCATCGCCTCCCTCTACGGCCTGTACTTCACGCCGCTGTTCGACTTCCTGATGGAGTCCAAGCCCGGTCACATCGTGATGATGGTCCACTTCCTCGCCGTCGGCCTGATCTTCTTCTGGCCGATCATGGGCGTGGACCCGGGCCCGCACCGGCCGGGCTATCTGATGCGGATGCTGGAACTGTTCGCGGGCATGCCGTTCCACGCGTTCTTCGGGATCGCGCTGATGATGGCGTCGACCCCGATGGTGAAGACGTACGAGAATCCGCCCGCGTCGCTCGGGATCGAGGCGCTGTCCGATCAGAACGCGGCCGGGGGGATCGCCTGGGCGTTCAGTGAGATTCCGTCGGTGCTGGTGCTGATCGCGCTGATCTTCCAGTGGTACGCCTCCGATCAGCGGCAGGCCAAGCGCGAGGACCGGGCCGCCGACCGGGACGGGGACAAGGAGCTTGAGGCGTACAACGCCTATTTGGCCTCGCTGAACGCCCGTAGTCGCTGAACAGGTGCTCGAATTCACCCGGATGGGTGAGGGGGGTGTGCCTCCCGGGGCGGGGTCGCGGGCCGGTGTCGCGGGGCGGTGACCGAGCGGGGTCGCGGGTACTCATTTCGGTCGTGTGCGCCGTGCGGGGGCGGAACCGGGGCACCATGGAGGGGACCGAACCATGAGGAGGGTGGCCGATGCCCGGTTCCACGGACGGTTCCACGAAGACCATGGGGGTGCTCACCGTCGGCGGTCTCGTCGCGGTGACGGCCTACACGGTGACGCTCGGTTCCAACGGCTGGCTGTGGTTCGGCTGGGTGGTGCTGGTGCTGATCACCGTGGGAATGATCGCCACCAAGGGCTGAGCCGCGTGGCGGCAGGGGCGTCTCAGCCGCCGGGCAGGCCGCGTGCCGAGTGCACGCCCGGCTGGTACTTGGGCAGCCGGGCGGTGATCTTCATGCCCGCGCCCACGGCGGTCTCGATGACCAGGCCGTGGTCGTCGCCGTAGACCTGGCGCAGCCGGTCGTCGACATTGGACAGGCCGATGCCGCCGGAGGGGCTGACCTCACCGGCGAGGATGCGGCGCAGCGCGTCGGGGTCCATGCCCGCGCCGTCGTCCTCGATGACGACGAGGGCCTCGGCGCCCGCGTCCCGGGCCGTGATGCTGATCCGGCAGGTGGCGGTGCGGCCTTCGAGGCCGTGCTTGACGGCGTTCTCCACCAGCGGCTGGAGACAGAGGAACGGCAGGGCGACGGGCAGTACCTCGGGGGCGATCTGGAGGGTGACGGCGAGACGCTCGCCGAACCGGGCGCGGACCAGGGAGAGGTACTGGTCGATGGCGTGCAGTTCGTCGGCGAGGGTGGTGAACTCGCCGTGCTTGCGGAACGAGTAGCGGGTGAAGTCGGCGAACTCCAGGAGCAGCTCGCGGGCGTGCTCGGGGTCGGTGCGGACGAACGAGGCGATCACCGCGAGCGAGTTGAAGACGAAGTGCGGGGAGATCTGGGCGCGCAGGGCCTTGATCTCGGCCTCGATCAGCCGGGTGCGGGACCGGTCGAGGTCGGCGAGTTCGAGCTGGACGGAGACCCAGCGGGCGACCTCGCCGGCCGCGCGGACCAGGACGGCGGACTCGCGGGGCGCGCAGGCCACCAGCGCGCCGTGCACCCGGTCGTCGACGGTGAGCGGGGCGAGGACCGCCCAGCGCAGCGGGCAGTCGGGGGTGTCGCAGGTGAGCGGGAAGGCTTCGCCGCGGCCGGTGTCCAGGGGTCCGGCGAGGCGTTCCATGATCTCGGCGCGGTGATGGCCGCCGGAGCCGTCCCAGACGAGGACCCGGGCGGTGTCGGTGAGGCAGAGGGCGTCGGTGCCGAGCAGCGAGCGCAGCCGGCGGGCCGATCTGCGGGCGGTCTCCTCGGTGAGCCCGGCGCGCAGCGGGGGCGCGGCGAGGGACGCGGTGTGCAGGGTCTGGAAGGTGGCGTGCTCGACGGGGGTGCCGAGCCCGGCGAGGCTGTCGGGGCGCGCGGTGCGCCGGCCGAGCCAGAACCCGGCGGCGAGCAGGGGCAGTACGGCGACGCAGAGCCCGGCGATGAATCCGCTCACACCTTCACCTCACGTACCGGGGCGGGACCCTGGTTCAGATCCTCGGGGAGATGGAAGCGGGCCAGGATCGCGGCCGTCCCGGCGGGGACGCGGCCGGGGGTGGCCAGCGAGACCAGGATCATGGTGAGGAAGCCGAGGGGGACGGACCACACCGCGGGCCAGGCGAGCAGGGTGTGCAGCCAGCCGGTGCCGGGCAGCCCGGCCATGGTGGCGGCGACCGCGAGGAACGCGCAGCCGCCGCCGACCAGCATCCCGGCCGCCGCGCCGGGCGGGGTCAGGCGGCGCCACCAGATGCCGAGGACCAGCAGCGGGCAGAAGGAGGACGCCGAGACGGCGAAGGCGAGCCCGACGGCGTCGGCGACGGGCAGCCCGCCGACCAGGACGCTCGCGGCGAGCGGCGGGGCCATGGCGAGGACGGTGCCGAGCCGGAAGTGCCGTACGCCGCGGGCCGGGAGGACGTCCTGGGTGAGGACTCCGGCGACCGCCATGGTGAGGCCGGAGGCGGTGGACAGGAACGCGGCGAAGGCGCCCCCGGCGACCAGCGCGCCCAGCAGGTCCCCGCCGGCCCCGCCGATCATCCGCTCCGGCAGCAGCAGTACGGCGGCGTCCGCGTCGCCGGTCAGGGCGAGTTCGGGGGCGTAGAGGCGGCCCAGGGCGCCGTACAGGGGTGGCAGCAGATAGAAGCCGCCGATCAGGGCGAGGACGGCGACGGTGGTGCGGCGGGCGGCGACGCCGTGCGGGCTGGTGTAGAAGCGGACGACGACATGCGGCAGGCCCATGGTGCCGAGGAAGGTGGCGAGGATCAGTCCGTACGTGGCGTACAGCGGGCGTTCCTCGCGGCCGTCGGTGAACGACGTGGACAGGCCGCCGCCGGTGTCGCGGTGGGCGGTGGGGACGGGGTCGCCGGGGGTGAAGGTGAGGCGGGTGCCGCGTTCGACGCGGTGGGTGCCGGCGGGCAGCCGCAGTTCGGTGCCCCGGTGGCGGCGGCCGTCGACCGTGCCGTCGACGGTCACCGTCAGGGGGCGCTCCAGGCGCAGATCGAGGGTGGCGTCGACGGTGACCGCGCGCTGTTCGCGGAAGGCGGCGGGCTCGTCGAAGGCGTGCCGGGGCGTCCCGTCGCCCTGCCAGGCCAGCACCAGGAACAGGGCGGGGACGAGCAGGGCGGTGAGCTTGAGCCAGTACTGGAACGCCTGGACGAAGGTGATGCTGCGCATGCCGCCCGCGGCGACGGTCGCGGTGACGACGACGGCGACGATGATCCCGCCGAGCAGCTCGGGAGCGCCGGTGAGCACGGTCAGGGTCAGGCCCGCGCTCTGGAGCTGGGGCAGCAGATACAGCCAGCCGACGCCGACGACGAAGGCCCCGGCGAGCCGCCGTACCGCCTGGGAGGCGAGGCGGGCCTCGGCGAAGTCGGGCAGCGTGTAGGCGCCGGAGCGGCGCAGCGGGGCGGCGACGAAGAGCAGCAGGACCAGGTATCCGGCGGTGTAGCCGACCGGGTACCAGAGCATGTCCGGGCCCTGGACCAGGACCAGTCCGGCGATGCCGAGGAAGGACGCGGCGGAGAGGTACTCGCCGCTGATGGCGGCGGCGTTGAGCCGGGGGCCGACGGTGCGGGAGGCGACGTAGAAGTCGGAGGTGGTCCGGGATATGCGCAGGCCGAAGGCGCCCACGAGGACGGTCGCGACCACGACGAGGGCGACGGCGGTGACGGTGTAGCCGGAGTTCACTCGGGTGCCCCGGGCCTCAAGCGTCCTCGACCAGCCGGACGAAGTCCCGTTCGTTGCGCTCGGCGCGGCGCACGTACCAGCGGGCCAGCAGGATCAGCGGGACGTACACACCGAAGCCGAGGACGGCCCATTCCAGGCGGGCGTCCGGGGTGACCGCGAAGACCAGCGGCAGGGGTGCGACGAGCAGGACGAGGACGGCGAGCACGGCGAGGGCGGCGCGCAGCTGGCTGCGCATCAGGGAGCGGACGTAGGTGTGGCCGAGGGTGGTCTGTTCGTCGATCTCGGTGCGGGGGCGGTAGGCGCCGGTGGGCCGGGGGTGGCGCCCGCGTGCGCGGAGCCGGGCGTGGGGTACGGCGCCCCGGGGCGGGCCGGTGACGACGACCCGGCGTTCGGTGGGCTCCGGGGGCATCGTCAGGGCCTCCTCATCAGCAGGTCGCGCAGTTCGCGCGCGTGGCGGCGGCTGACCTGGAGTTCCTCGGTGCCGACGACGACGCTGACCGTGCCCGCGTCCAGGCGGAGTTCGCCGATGTGGCGCAGGGCGACGAGATGGCGGCGGTGGATGCGGACGAAACCTCGCGAGCGCCAGCGGTCCTCCAGGGTGGAGACCGGGATACGGACCAGATGGCTGCCCTTGGCGGTGTGCAGCCGGGCGTAGTCGCCCTGCGCCTCGACATGGGTGATGTCGTCGACGGCGACGAAGCGGGTGACGCCGCCGAGTTCGACGGGGATCTGGTCGGGGTCGGGTTCGTGCACGGGTATGCGCGGGGTGGCCTGGTGCTGGGGGCCGCGCAGTTCGGCGGCGCGGCGCACGGCCTCGGCGAGGCGTTCCCGGCGGACGGGTTTGAGGACGTAGTCGACGGCCTTGAGGTCGAACGCCTGGACGGCGAAATCGTCGTGCGCGGTGACGAAGACGATCAGCGGCGGCCGGGCGAAGCCGGTGAGCAGCCGGGCGAGGTCGAGTCCGTCCAGGCCCGGCATGTTGATGTCCAGGAAGACGACGTCGATGGCCTCGGGGCCGTGGGGCCCGGACTGGAGGGCGCGGTTCATGCGGCGCAGCGCCTCGGTGGCGTCCCCGGCGCCCTCGGCACTGCCGATCCGCGGGTCCGCGTTGAGCAGGTACACCAGCTCTTCCAGGGAGGGGCGTTCGTCGTCGACAGCCAGGGCGCGCAGCATGAAGGTGGAGTCTAGGAGGTATCCGTACGGCTGCCCATGTGCCGGGCACGGCCGTCTCGCCCGGGTGGCACGGGTCTTCACACGGGCTACGAATGCCGGTACGCGCCGGTCACCGATGCCCGTACGCGCTGGTTACAGTGCCCGCATGAACAGCAGGCCGGCGTCCTTCGACGAACTCGACCGGAAGATCATCACCGCGCTGATGGCCAATGCCAGGACCAGCTTCGCCGAAATAGGGGCGGCGATCGGGCTGTCCTCGACGGCGGTGAAACGGCGGGTGGACCGGTTGCGGGAGACCGGGGTGATCACCGGGTTCACGGCGACCGTGCAGCCGTCGGCGCTGGGCTGGCGTACCGAGGCGTATGTCGAGGTGTACTGCGAGGGGGCGGCGCCGCCGCGGCGGCTGGCGGAGGTGGTGCGCAACCATCCGGAGATCACCGCGGCGATGACGGTGACCGGGGGCGCGGACGCGCTGCTGCATGTGCGGGCGCGGGACGTGGAGCACTTCGAGGAGGTGCTGGAGCGGATCCGGGTGGAGCCGTTCATCCGGAAGACGATCAGTGTGATGGTGCTGTCGCATCTGATCCCGGAGGCGCCGGAGGCCGGGGCGACCCAGGCGGCACCGGAGGAGCGCGCTTGAGGAGAGCGCTTGAGGAGCACACCTGAGGAAACACCTGAGCCAGACCTGAGGCACCTCCGAAAGGCAGGCCGAGCGGGTGAACGGCGCAGCATTGCTGCGTGAGAGGTGATCAACACGCAGTATTCCTGCGCGGACACGCAGTCTTCGCTGCTTGTCCCCCGTATCCACCTCTTTCTACCGTGGTGTCACCCATAGTGAACAGCGCAGGAAGCGGAGGAACCCCTCTGTGTCCGACACCCGTGTGCCGCGCCGACGACGCTACCTCGTCTGCGAACCCAGACATTTCGCCGTGCAGTACGCGATCAATCCCTGGATGCAGCCCGACGTCAGGGTCGACGTCGATCTCGCGCAGGAGCAGTGGCGGTCGCTGCTCGCCGCCTACCGGGCCCATGGCCACAGCGTCGACGCCCTGGAGCCGGTGCCCGGTCTCCCGGACATGGTCTTCGCCGCGAACTCGGCGGTCGTCGTGGACGGCCGGGTCTTCGGCTCCCTCTTCCACGCGCCCGAGCGCCGCCCGGAGTCGGTCCACTACGACACCTGGTTCAAGGCGGCGGGCTATGCCGTCCAGCGTCCGGAGTCGGTCTGCGAGGGCGAGGGCGACCTCGTCTGGACCGGCCGTTATGTCCTGGCGGGCACCGGATTCCGTACCACCCGTGAGGCGCACCGCGAGGTGCAGGAGTTCTTCGGCCACCCGGTGATCAGCCTGACGCTGGTGGACCCGCACTTCTACCACCTCGACACGGCCCTGTTCGTGCTGGACGACGACAACATCGCGTACTACCCGGAGGCCTTCTCGCCCGGCAGCCGGGAGGTGCTGGCACGGCTGTACCCGGACGCGGTGCTCGCGACCCGCGACGACGCGATGTCGTTCGGGCTGAACTCGGTGTCCGACGGCCGCCATGTCTTCATCGCCCCGCGGGCCGAGGCGCTGGCCGCCCGGCTGGACGCCCACGGCTATGTCCCCGTCCCCGTCGACCTCTCCGAGCTGCACAAGGCCGGCGGTGGCATCAAGTGCTGCACCCAGGAGATCCGCTGATGACCGCGACCGCCGGTACCGAACGCGCCCCCCGCACCACCGCCGAGCTGATCCACGCCGAGGAGCCGGTGCTCGCGCACAACTACCACCCGCTGCCCGTGGTGGTCGCCGCGGCCGAGGGCGCCTGGGTCGAGGACGTCGAGGGCCACCGCTATCTGGATCTGCTGGCCGGCTACTCGGCGCTGAACTTCGGCCACCGCCACCCGGTGCTGACCGAGGCCGCGCACCGCCAGCTGGACCGGCTGACCCTGACCTCGCGCGCCTTCCACAACGACCGTCTCGCCGAGTTCGCCGAGCGCCTCACCGCCCTGGTCGGCCAGGACATGATCCTGCCGATGAACACCGGGGCCGAGGCGGTGGAGAGCGGCATCAAGGTGGCCCGCAAGTGGGCCTACGAGGTCAAGGGCGTACCCGCCGATCAGGCGACGATCGTGGTCGCGTCCGACAACTTCCACGGCCGTACGACGACGATCGTCAGCTTCTCCACGGACGAGACCGCCCGCAGCGGCTTCGGCCCGTTCACCCCGGGCTTCAAGGTCGTCCCCTACAACGATCTGCCCGCCCTGGAGGCGGCGGTCGACGCGACGACGGCGGCGGTGCTGATCGAGCCGATCCAGGGCGAGGCAGGGGTCGTCATCCCCGACGACGGCTACCTCACCGGCGTCCGGGAGCTGACCCGGCGGGCCGGATGCCTGTTCATCGCCGACGAGATCCAGTCGGGGCTCGGCCGGACGGGGCGCACCCTCGCCGTCGAGCACGAGGGCGTGGTCCCGGATCTGGTGCTGCTGGGCAAGGCGCTCGGCGGCGGGATCGTGCCGGTGTCGGCGGTGGCGGGCGCCCGGGACGTGCTCGGGGTGCTGGGGCCGGGCGAGCACGGATCGACGTTCGGCGGCAATCCGCTGGCCGCGGCGGTCGGCACGGCGGTGGTCGGCCTCCTGGAGACCGGCGAGTTCCAGCGCCGGGCGGCCGAGGCGGGAGGCGTCCTGCGCGACGGGCTGACCGAGCTGGTCGGCCGGGGCGTGGTCGGCTTCCGCTCGCGGGGCCTGTGGGCGGGCGTCGACATCGACCCCGCGATCGGCACCGGCCGTGAGATCAGCGAACGCCTGATGGCCGAGGGCGTCCTGGTCAAGGACACCCACGGCTCGACCATCCGGCTGGCACCCCCACTGACGATCACGGACGACGAGCTGCGGTCGGCGCTGGGGGGGCTGGAGAAGGCGCTGGGGCGGTAGCGCGGGTACGACCCGGGCAGGAGCCCGGGTACGCCCCACGCGCTACCCCGGTCCGAGTACGACCCACGCGTTACCGGTCCGAGTACGACCCACGCGGTAGCCCAGCCCGGGTACGCCCCACGCGTTACCCCGGCCCGAGTAAGACCCACGCGTTACCCCGGCCCGAGTACGCCCCACGCGTTACCCCAGCCCGAGTACGCCCCACGCGTTACCCCAGCCCGAGTACGCCCCACGCGTTACCCCGGCCCGAGTACGCCCCACGCGGTGGCCGCGTTCCCGAGGGACCCCGGCCGCCGTTTCCGCCCATTCGTACGCATCCCGTGCCGCTCCCCGCGAGCGCGGTTCCCGCAGGTCGTACCCGCGCCTACACTGATCGCTCCCCGGGGGAACACGAGGAGCCGCGGTGTTCTACTACCTGCTCAAGTACGTGGTGCTGGGCCCGTTGCTGCGCCTGGTCTTCCGGCCGCGCATCGAGGGTCTCGCGCATGTGCCGGCGACCGGCGCGGCGATCGTCGCCGGGAACCATCTCTCCTTCTCCGACCATTTCCTGATGCCCGCGGTCCTCAAGCGCCGGATCACCTTTCTCGCCAAGGCCGAGTACTTCACCGGCCCCGGTATCCGCGGCCGGCTCGTCGCCGCCTTCTTCCGCAGCGCGGGCCAGATCCCGGTGGACCGCTCCGGCAAGGACGCGGGCCAGGCCGCGATCCGCGAGGGCCTCGGCGTACTGCGCAAGGGCGAGCTGCTCGGCATCTATCCCGAGGGCACCCGCTCGCACGACGGCCGCCTGTACAAGGGCAAGGTCGGGGTGGCGGTGATGGCCCTGAGGGCACAGGTGCCCGTGGTGCCCTGCGCGATGATCGGCACCTTCGAGGCCCAGCCGCCCGGCAAGATCGTCCCGAACGTCCACCCGGTGACCATCCGCTTCGGCGAGCCCCTCGACTTCTCCCGCTACGCCGGGATGGAACACGAGAAGGCGATCCTTCGCGCGATCACCGACGAGATCATGTACGCGATCCTGACGCTGTCCGGTCAGGAGTACGTGGACCGGTACGCGGCGGTCGCCAAGGCGGAGGAGATCTCCGCCGCGGAGAAGACGGCAGTCGCGGAGAAGACTCCGGAGGCCGCCGGGAAGGGCCGCCGTTTCCCTCGCGCCCCGCTGAGCTGACCATCTGCCCTGGGCAGAAGGTCATGGGCCGGTGCGAGCCGTCCGTCTAGGGTCCCTTCCATGACACGACACGCAGTGGTGATCGGAGCGACGGGCCAGATCGGGCGGCCCGCGGTGGCCGCGCTCGCGCGGGACGGCTGGCAGGTGACGGCCGCCTCGCGCGGTGGCGGCCGGGACGAGCACTGGCCCGGGGACGTCCGGGCGGTCCGCCTGGACCGTGAGGACGACTCGGCGCTGGCCGGGGTGATCGGCGACGGCTGCGATGTCGTCGTGGACGTGGTGGCGTACGGCGCGCGGCACGCCCGCCAGCTGACCGGGCTCGCCGGGCGGGTGGGATCGGCCGTGGTGCTGTCCAGCGTGGCCGTGTACGAGGACGACCAGGGGCGCGGCTTCGACACCCAGGAGGAGCCCGGCGGTTTCCCGGTGTACCCGGTACCGCTGCCGGAGACCCAGCGCACGGTGGGCCCCGGCGAGAAGACGTACAGCACCGGGAAGGCGGCCCTGGAGCGAGAGCTGCTCGACGCCGGGGACCGGCTGCCCGCCACTCTGCTGCGGGCCGGTGCGGTCCATGGCCCGCACTGCCGCACCCCGCGCGAGCTGTACTTCGTCAAGCGGAACCTGGACGGACGGCGGCGCCGCGTGATCGCGTACGGCGGTACGAGCCGTTTCCACCCGGTGAGCGTGCACAACCTCGCGGAACTGATCCGGCTCGCCGCCGCCCGTCCGGGCTCCCGGGCCCTCAACGCCTGCGACGCCGAGGCTCCGACGGTGAGCGAGATCGCGGCGGCGATCGACGAGGCGATGGAGGCGGCCCCGGAAACGGTGCTGGTGGACGGCCCGCCGCCCGAGCCGGGCGTGGGCGACACGCCTTGGTCGGTGCCGAACCCGGTGGTCTGTGACATGTCGGCGGCGGCCCGGGAACTGGACTACCGCCCGGTGATCGACTACGCCGCCTCCCTCCCCGAGACGATCACCTGGATCGAACGGCACCTGGCGGGCCAGGACTGGAGGGACGCGTACCCGAAGATGTACGCGGGCTACGGCGACCTCTTCGACTACGAGGCGGAAACCGCCTGGCTGGCCGCCCAGTGACACGCGCCCCGCAAGGGGCGCGGGGAACTGCGCGACCAGCCACGACGATCCCGCGGAGAACCACCGGCATCGCACCCACGGCGCTCACCGGCGGCCCCAGCGGAGCGCTACGGCCTGGGCACGGCGTGCGGGGCGCAGGTCACGTCCTTGCTGTCCAGCTTCCCGGTCAGCAGATAGGTGTCCACCCGGTCGTTGACACACGCGTTGACCAGACCGGTGACACCGTGCGAGCCGGCGTTCTTCTCGGTGATCAGCCGGGAGCCCTTGAACCGCTTGTGCAGTTCGACGGCACCCTCGTACGGGGTGGCGGCGTCGCGCTCTGCCTGCACGATCAGGACGGGCGGCAGGCCCTTGCCGGTCCGCACGTCGACCGGGGTGTTCTGCTGGACCGGCCAGGTGGCACAGGGCAGGTTCATCCAGGCGTTGGACCAGGTCAGGAACGGGTAGTCGCGGTGCAGCCGGGTGTTGTCACGGTCCCAGGTCCGCCAGTCGGTGGGCCACTTGGCGTCGGCGCACTCGACGGCCGTGTAGACGGCGTTGCCGTTCTCCGTGGCGGCGTTGCCCGCGAGGTCGGACATGTCCGGGGCGGCGGCGTCCACCAGGGCCTGGGTGTCACCGGCGACGTACTTGCTGAACACCGTGGCGACCGGCGCCCACGAGGAGTCGTAGTACGGGGCGCTCTGGAAGAAGTAGGTCAGCTCGGCCGGGCCGACGACCCCGCCGATCGGGTCCTTCTTGGCGGTGGCGCGCAGTGCGACCCACTCGGCCTGGACCTCGGCGCGGGTGTCCCCGAGGTGGAAGGTGGCGTCGTTCCTGGCGACCCAGTCCTGCCAGTCCTGCCAGCGGGTCTCGAAGGCGATGTCCTGGTCCAGGTTGGCCTGGTACCAGATCTTCGAGCGGGACGGGTTGACGACACTGTCGACGACCATGCGGCGGACATGGCCCGGGAAGAGGGTGCCGTAGACCGCGCCGAGGTAGGTGCCGTAGGAGACGCCGAGGAAGTTGAGCTGCTTCTCGCCGAGCGCGGCCCGGATGACGTCCAGGTCGCGGGCGGTGTTCGGGGTGGTCATGTGGGGCAGCATGGCGGCGCTGCGCTCGTAGCAGCCGTCGGCGTACTCCTGGGCCACCTTGCGCTGGGCGCGCTTGTCGGCCTCGGAGTCGGGCACCGGGTCCGGCGCGGGCGCCTTGACGAACTCCTGCGGGTCGACGCAGGAGATCGGCGCCGACTTGCCGACGCCGCGCGGGTCGAAGCCCACGAAGTCGTACGCCGTGGCGGTCCTGGCCCAGATCGGGTTGGCGGTGGTGACGCGGCGCGGGAAGCGCAGACCGGAGGCGCCGGGACCGCCGGGGTTGTAGAGGAGGGCGCCCTGGCGCTCGTCCTTCGTGCCGGTGTTGCCGATCCGGTCGACGGCTATCTCGATCTGCTTGCCGTACGGCTTGGTGTAGTCGAGCGGCACCGAGACCCAGCCGCACTGGATGGGCTTCTCCAGCCCCCAGTCCGCGGGGCAGTCCTTCCACTGGATCCCGGACCTCGCGGCGCGGCCGGCGGCTATCGCGGTGCCGATCGCCTCGCGGTCCTTGCCGAGGCTCTGTCCGGCCCGCGGCTGCGCGCCGGCCGTCGGGGCGGTCACGGCTCCGGCCAGCAGTGTGGCGACGATCAGCACCCCGGCGGAACCGAGCGCGCCGGTCCGCCTGTCCACTCTCTTCACCCTCAAGTGGGACCTCCCCGTACATCGATACGAACGTACGGGGATCCTTTCGGCTGTGAACCGCCTGAGGACAGACTGAGGGGCGCTTCTTTGCCAATCCGATAACCGGAGCGGCGAGTCCGCCCAGCGGAACAGCGCGGCGGTCAGGCCAGTTCGGCGAGGGCCTCGTCCAGCACCGCGCGCAGCCGCAGTGCGTCCGGCGCGACGACCGTGACCAGCGCGGCGGGTCCGGCCAGCGGAAACAGCGCCGCTCCCGCCGTGAGCACCCGCGCCGCCACCGGCCGCTCGGCGAACTCCGGCCGTACGACGACCAGTTGCCCCACGGCCCGGTGTCCGGCGAGCCCGGCCGGACCGTCCCATCCGGGGGGCGCGCCCGGCCCGCAGTCCAGTTCCTGGTCGAGCACGCAGCGGCCGGCGACCCGTACGGTGAGACGGCTGCGGAGCCGTCCGGGTTGCTCCCCGGCCCGCCCGAGGACCTGTTCCTCCCGCAGCACCAGCCGCCCCGACGCCCCGACCTCGGTACAGGTGTGCACGGACAGCTCGCTGCCGCCCGCGCTGATCAGCTGCTCGGGCAGCCAGTGCAGGGCGCCGCCCGCACCGACGCTGAGCTGTACGTCGTACCGGGCGGGCTCCTTGTGCTGCCCCGGCAGGGCGATGGTCGCGGCGGCGGAGCCGACCCGCAGCCGGGCCCCGTCGGCGACCTCGGCCCGGATCCGGAAGTGGTCGCCCCCGAGGGGTCCGCTCATCGCCCCGACCAGCGTGACCTGCGCGGTGTCCCCGCTCCCCCGCGTCCGCCGCAGCGCCAGCGGTCCCTCGCCCGCCAGCACCGGCAGGGAGGTCCCGCCCCGTCCGTCGCACCGGGCGAGGATGCGGGCGGAGGCGTTCACGCCCGCCACGCGTCGACCCGCTCCCGCACCCAGGCGGCGACCTCCCGCACCCCGCTCTCGCCGCGCAGCGACTGGAAGACCACCGGCAGTTCGGCCCGCTGTGCCTTGGCGTCGGCGGCCATCCGCCCGAGATCGGACCCGACGTACGGCGCGAGATCGGTCTTGTTGACCACCAGCAGATCGGCGGTCGTCACCCCCGGTCCGCCCTTGCGCGGGATGTCGTCCCCGCCGGCCACGTCGATGACGAACACCTGGGCGTCCACGAGCCCCTTGGAGAAGGTGGCGGTCAGATTGTCCCCGCCGGACTCCACCAGAATCAGATCCAACGGTCCCACCTCCTCCTCCAGGTCCTCCACCGCCTCCAGATTGGCGGAGATGTCGTCCCGGATCGCCGTGTGCGGACAGGCCCCCGTCTCCACGGCGGTGATCCGCTCCGGCGGCAACACGGCCTCCCGCAACAGAAACTCGGCGTCCTCACGCGTATAGATGTCATTGGTGACCACAGCCAACGACAGCTCTCCCCGCAACACCCGGCACAGCGCGGCCACGGTGGCCGTCTTCCCGGACCCCACGGGCCCACCGAGCCCGATCCGCAGCGCCCGCCGCGTCCCATCGGGGCGACGGGCGTCGGCGCTCAGGGCGGGGGTGTGGAAGTGGGAGTGGTCAAGATGCATGGAGTTCTCCTTTCGAACGGACGATGGTGTCTCGGCACGGGAGGGACGGGCCCGCAATCTCAGCCCGTCCGGCGATTGAGGACGAGGCCCTTTCGGGGCCGATGGGGGGTCCGGGGGCGCAGCCCCCTGGGCGGGGTCGAAGGGGCGGCGGCCCCTGGGGATGGGACGGGTAGGGGCGGCGGGGGCGACATCCCTCAGGAAGCGAACAGCCGCCCCACCGCCCCCGCATGCACCTCCGCCCCGATCTCCAACAGCGGCGCCGACCCGGCAGGCAGCACCCCCACCCCCTCCCCCACCACACCCCGCGCGACCTCCACCGCCCGATCCGCGACCAGACCCACGTCCCCCGCCACCCGGGCCAACACCCCACTGGCCTCGAACGGATCGAGACTCAGCAACCGCACGGTCGCCGACGCGGCCCCGCTGACACACTCGTACGCCGCGCAGTGCGCCACATCCCCCGCACTCACCCCCACCGCCCGAGCCACCACCCCCAGCACGACCGCCTGATGCGCCCCCTTGGGGAACTCCCGCCCGAGCACCCCGAACTCCACCGCCCCCACCGGCCAGGTGCCCCGCGCGGCCCGCAGCAACTGCCGCCCCAGCCGCCGCGAGGCGACCCGCAGCGCGGGCGACGGCGTCCGCGCGTCGACCGCGCCGTCCAGCTCCACCGGATCGGCCCCCAGCGCCGCAGCCGCCGCGACCGAGGCCGCGAGGAGCCCCGCCGTGTGCAGCCGCCCCCGGCAGAACTCCTCCAGACCGCGCGCGTCGGTCACCCGCCCGTCCCGCACGGCCGCCTCGGCCCCGCCGGAGTGCGCGTGCCCCCCGGCGGGAAACCGCCCGTCGGCCAACAGCAACAGCGTTGCCAAAGTCATCGCAGGCCCCCCAAGAAGGGTCGGGATCAGGGTCAGGGATCAGCGGCGGAGGCTCGGGATCAGAACTCGGGATCAGAAGAGGAAGTACCGCTGGGCCATCGGCAGCTCCACCGCCGGCGCCGCCTCCACCAGCTCCCCGTCGATGTGGACGGCGAAGCTGTCCGGATCGACCCGTACGTCGGGCCGGGCGTCGTTCTCCCGCATGTCCGCCTTGGTGACGGCACGCGTCGAGTCGATGACGGCGAACCGTTTCCCGAGCCCCAGCCGCTCCGGGAGCCCGTCCTCGACGGCGAGCGGGGCGACGAAGTTGACGGAGTTCGCGGCGGGCGCCCGCCCGATCGCCCCGTACATCGGCCGGGGCAGGATCGGCTGCGGGGTGGGGATGGAGGCATTGGCGTCGCCCATCTGCGCGTACGCGATCTGCCCGCCCTTGATCACGAGTTGGGGTTTGACGCCGAAGAACGCCGGGTCCCAGAGGACGAGGTCGGCGAGTTTGCCGGTCTCGACCGAGCCGATCTCCCGGGCGACGCCCTGGGCGAGCGCGGGATTGATGGTGTATTTGGCGACATAGCGACGGACCCGGTGATTGTCGGCCCGGCCGTCGCCCGGCAGGGAACCGCGCCGCCGTTTCATCACATGGGCGGTCTGCCAGGTCCGCAGGATCACTTCGCCGACCCGGCCCATGGCCTGGGCGTCGGAGGAGATGATCGAGATGGCGCCGAGGTCGTGGAGGATGTCCTCCGCGCCGATGGTGGAGGGCCGGATCCGGGACTCGGCGAAGGCGAGGTCCTCGGGGACGGCCGGGTTGAGGTGGTGGCAGACCATCAGCATGTCGAGGTGTTCCTCGGCGGTGTTGACGGTGAAGGGCCGGGTCGGATTCGTCGAACTGGGCAGCACATGCGGCTCGGAGACCACGGTCATGATGTCGGGCGCGTGCCCGCCGCCCGCGCCCTCGGTGTGGTAGGCGTGGATCCCGCGCCCGCCGATCGCGGCCAGGGTGTCCTGCACGAACCCGGCCTCGTTCAGGGTGTCGGTATGGATGGCGACCTGGATGCCGGTGCGGTCGGCGACGGTCAGCGAGGCGTCGATGACGGCCGGGGTGGAACCCCAGTCCTCGTGCAGCTTCAGGCCCAGCGCACCGCCCCTGATCTGGGACAGCATCGCCTCGTGCGAGACGGTGTTGCCCTTGCCGAGCAGTCCGATGTTGAGCGGGTGGGCCTCCATCGCCTCCAGCATCCGGGCCAGATGCCAGGGCCCGGGGGTGACCGTGGTCGCCTTCGAGCCCTCCGCCGGTCCGGTGCCGCCGCCGATGAGGGTGGTGAGCCCGGCGGAGAGCGCCTCGTCGGCGATCTGCGGGCAGATGAAGTGGACGTGCGCGTCGATGCCCCCGGCGGTGAGGATCCGCCCGTTGCCCGCGATGATCTCGGTCTCGGGCCCGATCACCAGGTCCGGGTGGACCCCGTCCATGGTGTCGGGGTTGCCCGCCTTGCCGATGCCGGTGATCCGGCCGTCCCGGATGCCGATGTCCGCTTTGACGATTCCCCAGTGGTCGATGATCACGGCTCCGGTGATCACCGTGTCCGGGGTGCCGTCCGCGCGGGTGGCGCGGGACTGGCCCATGGACTCGCGGATGACCTTGCCGCCGCCGAACACGGCCTCGTCACCGGCCCGTCCGGGGCCGCCGGCCCGGTCCTCCTCGATCTCGATCAGCAGATCGGTGTCGGCGAGCCGGATCCGGTCGCCGGTGGTGGGGCCGAACAGATCGGCGTACTTGGCGCGGGAGATCTCAGCCATCGAGGGCACCCCCGGTCTCCCCGCGCAGCCCCGGCACGATCCGGGCGCCGGCCAGCGGGACGAGGGCCACCTCGACGGGGATGCCGGGCTCGAACCGTACGGCCGTGCCCGCCGGGACATCCAGCCGCTTGCCGCGGGCGGCGGCCCGGTCGAACTCCAGACCGGGGTTGGCCTCGGCGAAGTGGTAGTGGGAGCCGACCTGGACGGGCCGGTCGGCGGCGTTGCGCACGGTGAGCCGGGTGACCTCGCGGCCCTCGTTGCAGACGATCGGCGGCTCGGCGAAGAGGATCTCTCCGGGGATCATCGCGGCCCTCTCAGACGATCGGGTCATGGACGGTGACGAGCTTGGTGCCGTCCGGGAAGGTGGCCTCGACCTGCACGTCGTGGATCATCTCGGGCACGCCCTCCATCACGTCGTCGCGGGTGAGCACCTGCCGCCCGGACGCCATGAGTTCGGCGACGGTACGGCCGTCCCGGGCGCCTTCGAGGATGTGGGAGGTGAGGAGGGCGACGGCCTCCGGGTGGTTCAGTCGCAGCCCGCGGGCCCGGCGCTTGTCCGCCACGTCGGCCGCGACATGGATCAGCAGCCTCTCCTGCTCGTGCGGTGTCAGTTGCACGTCCCACCTCGCATCCTCGCTCCGGGCCATGACGCGGCCCGGCGGCCGTGGCCACCGGAAAGGTGCCGGGTGGCGTGGTGGGAGGCTAATTGCGGAGAGTTTCCGGGACGTTAACCGTCATACGATCCGGTTACGGGAGCGTGTCGCACACCGCCGAACACCTGGGCGACGCCCGGCAGGTCAACCGGGAACGCCGTCGCGGCGGACGCTCATCAACGCCCGCATTCCGGCGCCCAGCGCCTCCTCCGACACCTCGCCGAACATGGCGAACTGGGCGGCGATGCCCTGCACAAGGGCGAGGATGATGCGGGCCATGGCCTGTGTGTCGGCGTCCTCGGGCAGCATCCCGGCCGCCTTGTAGCTCTCGCCGATCATGGCCCAGGCGCCCCGGATACGGGCGACCCCGTCTCCGAGCGTCGCCGCCAGCCTGTCGTCGCGCAGTGTCTCGGTCCATACCTGGAGCATCAGCCGGGGGAAGATCCACTCGCCGTCCAGGGTCTCGGGCCGCAGCTTCTGCATACGGGTCACGATCCGCGGGATCAGCACGTCGGGCGCCGGCGGCGGATTCTCCTCGGCCGCGCCCTCGTACACGGCGAGCGCGTGCTCGATGACCTCCTCGACGATCGCGGCGATCAGCTCGTCCTTGCCGCTGAAGTAGCGATAGACGGCGCCCGCGGACAGGTCCGCCTCCTTCAGCACGTCCTGCATGGACGTGCCGTGGAAGCCGCCCCGCGCGAAACAGCGCGCGGCACCGTCGAGGATCTGCCGGCGACGGGCGTCGAGGTGTTCCTGGGATACGCGGGCCATATCACCAACGTAAAACGAACATTCCTTCTTGACAAGCTCCGCGACGGTCACGCACGGTGGTGGCATCTAAAACGAACGATCCTTCTTTTTGGCGCGGGAAGCACCGTCCGGCGCCCGACCGAGAGGCAATAGAGGTATCCGCATGCCCACCACCCGTCCAGACACCCTGGGCACTCCGGGGCCGCTCGCCACCCGCCCGCCGCAGCACCACCGAAAGCTGCTCGCGGTCATCCTGCTCGTCCCGGTGATCACCGCGCTCACCCTGTGGGCCTTCACCTGGCCCGCCGCCCGCACCGCGCCGCGCGATCTGCCGCTGGGCGTGGCCGGTCCGGCCACGGCGACGGCCCAGATCGAGGAGCGGCTCGCCGCCCAGGAGGGCGCCTTCGAGATCCATCGCTACGCCGACGGGGCCGCCGCCCGGCAGGCGGTCGAGGACCGTACGGTCTACGGCGCGCTCGTGGTGACGCCCGAGGGCCCCGAGCTGCTCATCGCGTCGGCGGGCGGCCCGGCCGTCGCCCAGCTGCTCCAGCAGGCGATGACCGAGCAGGCGGCGGCCGACGGTACGCAGCTCAGAACCGTCGATGTGGTGCCCGCGCCCGCCAACGACCCGCGCGGGGCGGCGCTCACCTCCAGCGTGCTGCCGATGGCCCTGGCGGGCATGGCGGCCGGCGCGCTGGTGGGCGCGCTCGGGCTGACCGGGGTGCGTGCGGTGGCCGCGCTGCTCGGTTCGGCGGCGCTGGTCGGCGTCGTGGCGACGGCCATCGGGCACAGTTGGCTGGAGGTGCTCACCGGCGACTGGTGGGCGGAGGCCGGGGTGCTCGGCCTGTCCGTCCTGGCGGTGAGCGGCGCGGTGGCCGGACTGTCCGCGCTGATCGGACGGGCCGGGGTCGGGATCGTCGCCGGGGTGACGATGCTGCTCGGCAACCCGTTCTCCGGCGCCGGGTCGGCCCCGCAGCTGCTGCCGGAGCCCGCGGGCGCCCTCGGCCAGTGGCTGCCGCCGGGCGCGGGGACCTCGCTGCTGCGCTCGGTGTCGTACTTCGACGGGGCGGGCGCGCTGGTCCCGGCCCTCACCCTGACCGCGTGGGCGGTGCTGGGGCTCGGCGCGGTGGTGGCCGGCGCGGCACTGAAGGCCCGCAGGCCGGACGCGGCACCGGTGGCGGAACGGGAACCGGCGCTGGTCGGCTGAACACACTGTCACTCGCATACGGAAAGGGCGCGGCTCCTGGCC
>NZ_JBHYUG010000117.1:0-5407 GCF_042749375.1 Streptomyces sp. NPDC059477
GACAGTCCACCCCTCCGGATGTGCGGCCCGCCCGCGCTTTCATGAACAATTGCTCAGCAGCTGCTCTTTCCCGCATAAACAGAGAGTGCGGTATTCGAAGCGAGTGTCGCCGTGAGCTGACCGGAGCCATTCACGGTCACCGTCGTATTGTTCTGCACATTGCAGTACGGGCCGGCCGGGAGTGAGGTCTGATAGGTGCGGGTGAGGGCGGTGGATTCATGGTTGATGGCCACGAACCCCTTGGTGCCCCGGCCGAAAGCGATGGCGTCGGCGCCGTTGTCCCACCAGTTGGTGACGGCCTCGCCGCGCGTGGTGTTGCGGAAGGCGACCATGCGCTGGATCTCCGGCCAGGCGTGCTGGCACTTCCAGCCGTCCTGATAGCAGGCGGTGACCTGACCGCCGCTGGGCGGCCCGGTGTCGATGTTCGTGAACTCGTAGCCGGAGTTGATGTCGGGGGCGCCGTACGGCCAGGCCAGCATGAAGACATTGGCCAGGGTGTAATTCGCGCCGTCCTTGTAGCTGAGGGTGGAGCCGTTGCGCTCGGTGTCGTGGTTGTCGACGAAGACACCCGACACCCCGCTGCTCATATAGCCCCAGCCCTCGCCGTAGTTCTTCAGATAGGCGAGGTTCTCGTTGTTGAAGACCCGCTTGAGGTCGTAGGCGTAGCGGAACTCCTGGACGTCCCCGTTTCCGGTGTACTCGGTCGGCTGGACGGCCTCCCCGGCGCCGTGGATGACCTCCTGTTTCCAGTACACCGACGGGTTGGTCAGCCGGGACTTGATGTTCGCGAGGTCGGCGGCCGGCATGTGCTTGGCGGCGTCGACCCGGAAGCCGTCGACGCCGAGGGACAGCAGGTCGTTCAGGTAGGCGGCGATGTCGGCGCGGACGTTCTCCTCGCCGGTGTCCAGGTCGGCCAGGCCGAGCAGCTCGCACTGCTGGACGTTCCAGCGGTCCTGGTAGTTGGTGATCTGCGCGGTGCAGTTGTCGAAGTCGGCCGACGCGTACAGCCCGGGGTAGTTGTACTTGGTGTACGTCGAGCCACCGGTGCCGGTCCCGGCGCCCGCCGACATGTGGTTGATGACGGTGTCGACCACGACCTTCACACCGGCCGTGTGACAGGTGTTCACCATGTTCTGGAACGCGGTGCGGTCACCGAGCCGCCCGGCGATCCTGTAGCTGACGGGCTGGTACGACGTCCACCACTGGGCGCCGGTTATGTGCTCGGCGGGCGGGGAGACCTGGACGTAGCCGTAGCCCGCGGGGCCCAGGCGGCTGGTGCACTCGGCGGCGACCGAGGCGAACTTCCACTCGAAGAGGACGGCGGTGACGTCCTTGGTGCCGGGCGGGGAGGCATTCGCCGTACCGGGTGCGAGGAAGACTCCGGCCGCCGCGAGCACCAGCGCGCCGGAAACGATTCTGCTGGCCATGTGGGGGTTCCTTCATCGTTGAAGGGTCTTGCTGCAAGTCGTCAAAATTTCTTGCAGTGGGGAGATGGTAGAGGCCCGCAGCCCAAAAGGGCAGCGGGCCGACGAAAGTTGTTGAGGGACGAAATTACCGAGCCGTGCCGAACCACACCGTGGTGTCGCCCGGCACCTTCGTCTCGCCGTCCGCCTCGCCCACCTCACCGCTGGTGAGCAGCAGCGGCCCGTGGGCGGGCACGGTCACCGACTCCCCGGTGGTGTTCGCGACGCACACGAACTCGCCGCGCCGGAAGGCCAGTACGCCCTCGGGCGCCCGCAGCCACTCCACCGCGTCGCCCGCGCCCAGGTCGCGCCGGGCCCGGCGCACGGCCAGGGCCTCGCGGTACAGCTCCAGCGTCGAGCCCGCGACCCCGCTCTGCGCCTCGACGCTCAGCTCGCCCCACCCCTGCGGCTGCGGCAGCCAACTGCCCCCGCCGCCGAAGCCGTACGCCGATCCGGTACGGGTCCATGGGATCGGCACCCGGCAGCCGTCCCGGAAGCCGTCCTGGCCCGCGCCCCGGAAGTACGCCGGGTCCTGGCGCACCTCGTCGGGCAGGTCCACGACGTCCGGCAGGCCCAGTTCCTCGCCCTGGTAGACGTACGCCGAGCCGGGCAGCGCGAGCATCAGCAGGGTGGCGGCGCGGGCCCGTCTCAGGCCGAGGTCGCGATCACCGGCCGTACGGATCTGGGTGCCGAGGCCGGGCGGGTTGGCGAACCGGGTGGCGTGCCGGGTGACGTCATGGTTGGAGAGCACCCAGGTGGCCGGGGCGCCGACCGGGCGCATGGCGGCGAGGGTCGCGTCGATGACCGTACGGAGTTCCGCGGCGTCCCAATCCGTGCTCAGGTACTGGAAGTTGAACGCCTGGTGGAGTTCGTCCGGGCGGACGTAGTTGGCGGTGCGCTCGACGGTCGGGGTCCAGGCTTCCGCGACGAAGATCCGTTCCCCGGCGTACTCGTCAAGGACGATTCGCCACTGCCGGTACACGTCGTGCACGCCGTCCTGGTCGAAGAACGGCATGACATCGTTGCCCAGCAGCGTCAGCTGGTTGTGGGATCCAAGGTCGGGCAGGCCCTCCGCCTTCACCAGGCCGTGGGCCACATCGATGCGGAAGCCGTCGACGCCCATGTCCAGCCAGAACCGCAGGATCGAGCGGAACTCGTCGCCGACCGCCGGGTGTTCCCAGTTGAAGTCGGGCTGCTCGGGCGCGAAGAGGTGCAGGTACCACTCGCCGTCGGGCACCCGCGTCCAGGCCGGGCCGCCGAAGATGGACTCCCAGTCGTTGGGCGGCAGTTCGCCGTCCGCGCCCTTGCCGGGGCGGAAGTGGTAGCGGTCGCGCGACGGCGAGCCGGGCCCTTCGGCGAGCGCCCGCTTGAACCACTCGTGCCGGTCGGAGGAATGGTTGGGCACCAGGTCGACGATGATCCGCAGGCCGTGCGCGTGCGCGTCGCGGATCAGGGCGTCCGCGTCCAGCAGCGAACCGAACATCGGGTCGACGGCCCGGTAGTCGGCGACGTCGTACCCGGCGTCGGCCTGCGGCGAGGAGTAGAAGGGGCTGAGCCACACCGCGTCCACGCCGAGGTCGCGCAGATACGGCAGACGGGACCGTACGCCTTCCAGGTCACCCATGCCGTCGCCGTCGCTGTCGGCGAAGCTGCGCGGATAGACCTGGTAGATCACCGCGTCCCGCCACCAGTCCCGGTGCTGGGCGGCGGCGACGGCGGCGTGCGGCGCTGAGGAATGCTGGGTCATGGCTTCCTTGATGCGTAACGGATTGATGCGTAACGGATTGATCTGTGGCGGATTGATGTGTGGCGATTGATGCGTGACGGATTCCTGGGACGGGTACGGCGGTCGGGGTGGCGTCACCCCTTGGTGCCACCGGACGTGAGCCCCGTGACCAGGTTCTTCTGTACGAAGTAGAAGAACGCGGACACCGGGATCGCGATCAGCACGGCCGTCGCCGCCATCAGGTTGCGCTGGGCGTCGTGCTCGCTGACGAAGCTCTGCAACCCCACGGCGAACGTGTACTTCTCGTCGTCCAGCAGGAACGTCGTGGCGAAGGCGACCTCGCCGAACGCGGTGATGAAGCTGTAGAACGCGGCGACCGCGAGTCCGGGCCGGGCCAGCGGCAGGACCAGGCGCAGGAAGGTGCCGAAGGGCGAGAGCCCGTCGACACGCCCGGCCTCGTCGATCTCGAAGGGGATGGTGTCGAAGTACCCCTTCATCAGCCAGGCGCAGTACGGCACGGCGGTCGAGCAGTACACCAGGATGAGGCCGAGGTAGGTGTCGATCAGCTGGAGTTCGGACAGCAGCTGGTACATCGGCACCATGAGGACGGCGACCGGGAACATCTGGGTGACCAGCAGCACCCACATGAACTTGCGGTAGCCGGGGAAGCGCATCCGGGACACCGCGTAGCCGGTGCTGGCGGCGATGATCACGCCGATCAGGGTGGTGCCGAGGGAGACGATCAGCGAACTCTTCAGCCAGTCGAAGAAGTTGGTCTCCGTCAGGACATGGCTGTAGTTGGCGAAGGTCATCTTCGACCAGATGCCGCCGGGGTGGAGATAGTCGTCCGCGTCCGGGCCCAGCGACAGGAAGACCAGCCAGGCGACCGGGAACAGCGCGATGAGGCTGGCCATGGTCAGCACGCCGTGCGAGGCGAGGGCCTGGAGGGGTCCGGGCTCGCCGCGTCGGCGGGAGGCGGGGCGCGCGGGGGCGGGAGCGGGGGCCGGGTTCGTTCCGGCGGACTTCTGGACGGTCGGGGTGCTCATGGTGGCTCCTGCCTCAGATCGCGAGCTGCTGGTCATTGCGGTTCAGCCAGCGGCGGTAGACGGAGGTGAAGACGATCAGGATGGCCAGCAGCAGCATCCCGTAGGCGGCGGACTGCGCGAAGTCGCGCGGCTGCTGCCCGAAGCCGAGCTGATAGGCCCAGGTGACGAGGATCTGCGCGTCCGGCGCGGTGTTGCCGAACAGCAGGAAGATCACCGCGAACTGGTTGAACGTCCAGATCACCCCGAGCAGGACGACGGTGGAGCTGACCGAGCGCAGGCCGGGCAGGGTGACGTACCAGAACCGCTGCCAGGCGCTCGCGCCGTCCATCTCGGCGGCCTCGTACAGGGTGTTGTCGATGGACTGGAGGCCGCCGAGCAGGGAGACCATCATGAACGGGACACCGCACCAGGTGTTGACCATGATGGCGGCGAACCGCTGCCAGAAGGTGTCCTCCAGCCAGGCCGGGGTGGGCAGGCCCAGGCTGTCCAGGCCCATGTTGATGATGCCGCCGTCGGCGAGCATGAACCGCCAGCCGAAGACGGTCACGAAGGTCGGCACGGCCCAGGGCAGCACCATCAGCAGCCGGTACAGGGTGCGTCCGCGCAGCTTCTGGTCGAGCAGCAGGGCGAGGCCGAGGCCGATGGAGTAGTGCAGGAAGACACAGGCGGCCGTCCAGACGATGGTCCAGACGAAGTGGGACCAGAAGCGGTCGTAGGCGGTCTCGCCCCACAGGATGTCGGCGTAGTTGTCGAACCCGATGAACCGGTACGTCGCCTCGATCTCGTTGACGCCGATGGTGCGGCCGGTGTTGAGGCTGTTGGCGTCGGTGAGGGTGAGGTAGAAGCCGTAGGCGAGCGGATACAGCACGAGGACGCCCAGCACGACGATCACCGGGGTGATCATCGCGTAGGCGTACCAGTACTTCTGGTAGCTGCGCCGCAGACGCCCGGCCGGTCCTGGCCGGGGTGGGCGCTCACCGAGCCGCTTGCCGGTGGCTCGGTCGATGGCGACTGTCATGGTGCGGCACCTTCTGGAAGATCAGGGGGGAGCCCGGCCCCGCGTGCGGGGTCGGTGGCGCGCGGGGCGGGGGGGCGGGCGGGCGCCCCCCGCGGGGGGGGGGGGGCGGCCGCGCGCCGGGTCAGGGATGATGGCGGGGCGCGCTAGGGGTGGC
>NZ_JBHYUG010000117.1:5417-25691 GCF_042749375.1 Streptomyces sp. NPDC059477
GGGGGGGGGCCCCGGGGGGGGGGGGCCGCGGGCCCCGCCGGGGGGGGGTGTCCGGCGGCCACCGGGGGTCACTTGCTGAAGTCCGGGACCAGCTTGGCGATGGCGGTCTCGGCGCTGTCCAGCCCCTCGTCCAGGGACTTGTCCCCACCGGCCACGGCGAGCAGCTCGTCGTCCAGCGGGCCCCACAGGGAGCTGTACTCGGGCAGTGCCGGGCGCGGCTGGGCGGCGGCGAGGACGCCCTGGTAGCCGGCGATGCCCGGGTCGGCCTTGACCTGGTCGGTGTAGGCGTCGTCGCGGGTGGGGAGTGTGGAGTTCTTCAGCGCGATGGTCTCCTGCGCCTTGGCCGAGGTCATGAAGTTCACGAACTTCAGGGCCGCTTCCTGGTGGGCGGCGTCGGAGCCGGCGTACACGGAGAGGTTGTGGCCGCCGGTCGGGGCGCCCGCCGCGCCGGAGGAGCCGGCCGGGACGGTGGCGATGCCGAGGTTGTTCTTGTCGGCGAACGCGGAGCCCTTGTAGAAGTTGGTGATCTCCCAGGGGCCCTGGATGATCGAGGCGACCTCGCCGTTGACGAACGCGTCCTGGATGTGGGCGTAGGCGTCGGCGGTGGTGTCGGCCTTGTGCAGGCCCTTGCCGTCGAAGAGGCCCTGCCAGGTCTCGTAGCCCTTCTTGGCCTCGGGCGAGGTGACGGTGATCTTCTGGGCCTCGGCGTCGACGGTGTCGGCGCCCTCGCCGTAGAGGAAGGACTGGGCGTAGTAGGCCTGGGTGGAGCCCCAGTAGCCGTCGACGCCGGTCTCGTCCTTGATGGTGGCGGCGGCCGTCTTCAGCTCGTCCCAGGTGGTGGGGGGCTGGACGCCGGCCTGCTCGAACAGTTCCTTGTTGTAGACGAGGGCGAGGGTGTCCGTGGTGAAGGGGACGCCGTAGACCTTGTCCTCGTAGGTGGCCTGCTCGATCAGGCTGGGCTGGAACCTGTCCTGGTCGGCGAGGGCCTCGGTGCCGTCCAGCGGCAGGAAGAAGCCCTTCTTGGCGAAGGCGGGGGTCCAGCCGACCTCGGAGCGCAGCACATCGGGGGCGCCCTTGGAACCGGCGGCGGTGTCGAACTTGTTCTGCGCCTGGTCGAAGGGGACGTTGACGTAGTCGACCTTGATGTCCTGGTGGGCGGCCTCGAACTCCTTGACCAGGGCCTGGTACGTGGGCGCCTCGTTGGTGGCGTTCGAGGTGTCCCACCAGGTGATGGTGACCGGGCCGTCCGCCGAGTCTCCGCTGTCGCTTCCGCCGCAGGCCGTCGCCGCGAGGGCGAGGGAGGCCACCAGCGCGGTGGCCGCTATGCCACGCCGCATGAGTTCTCCTTGAGGGTGAATGCCCGGGTAGCTACAGGAGGCGGTCCCGTCCACCACTCCTGTCGACTTACCGACTGCGTCGTTGCCGCCGCCGGGCGACGTGAACGTAACAGCGATGTAAGCGTTACGAAAGACCTTGCAGAAAAAAACCGCAAGACATCGCTGAAGTTATCTTTGTGTGACCTGTCGTTGCCCGCCATGAGACCGGCTGGGGCCAGGAACGGGCGGGGGCGTACGGTGTTGTGCAAGACTCTGCAAGCTCTTGCCGGACATTTCACCCGGTGACCGATCACCACCTCAAGGGGACGCCATGCCGCAGCAACCCTCCCCGGGACGCGCAACCGCACGCGCCCGGCGTCCGATGGGGCCCCAGGGCGGCATACGGCCGGTACAGTCCGGTGCCGTGACCACACGGCTCGCGGACATCGCCGCGCAGGCGGGGGTGAGCGAGGCGACCGTCAGCCGTGTCCTCAACGGCAAGCCGGGCGTCGCCGCCACCACCCGCCAGTCCGTGCTGGCCGCGCTGGACGTGCTCGGCTACGAGCGCCCGGTACGGCTGCGGCAGCGCAGCGCCGGACTGGTGGGCCTGATCACCCCCGAGCTGGAGAACCCCATCTTCCCGGCGCTGGCCCAGGTCATCGGGCAGGCGCTGACCCGGCAGGGCTACACCCCGGTGCTCGCCACCCAGACCCCGGGCGGCTCCACGGAGGACGAGCTGACCGAGATGCTGGTGGACCGCGGGGTCGCCGGGATCATCTATGTCTCCGGGCTGCACGCGGACACCACCGCCGACATGCAGCGCTACGAGCAGCTTCGCGCGCAGGGCGTGCCCTACGTACTGGTGGACGGCTTCTCGCCCAAGGTTCAGGCGCCGTTCATCTCGCCCGACGACCGGGCGGCGATGACGCTGGCGGTGACCCATCTCGTCTCCCTCGGGCACACCCGGATCGGGCTGGCGCTCGGGCCGAAGCGGTTCGTGCCGGTGCAGCGCAAGATCGAGGGCTTCGTGCGGGCGGTGCGCGACCAGTTGGGGCTGCCCGCGCCGACCATCGAGGCCGAGCTGATCCAGCACTCGCTGTACACGCTGGAGGGCGGCCAGGCTGCGGCTGCCGCGCTCATCGAGCGGGACTGCACGGCCGTGGTGTGCGCCAGCGACATGATGGCGCTGGGCGCGATCCGGGCGGCGCGGCAGCGCGGTCTTGAGGTGCCGACGGATGTCTCGGTGGTCGGGTTCGACGACTCGCCGCTGATCGCGTTCACCGATCCGCCGCTCACCACGATCCGCAAGCCGGTCCCGGCGATGGGACAGGCCGCGGTGCGTACGCTGCTGGAGGAGATCGGCGGGACACCCGCGCCCCACAGTGAGTTCGTGTTCATGCCGGAACTGGTGGTACGGGGGTCGACGGCGTCGGCTCCCGGGGAACGCGCGAAGACCTGATCAGGGCGATCCCGTAGGCGCTGATCAGGGGGAACCTCGTCCGCAGGGAGTAGCGGGTGCGACCCGAACCCGACCAGGGGATGATCGGACGAGGATGTCTTTTCTGGCAGACTCTGTGTCCATGGGTGAGACGACCGTGACGACGAGGGAAGACCGCGCAGAGGTCTCCCCCGGCCCCGTCGCGGACGGGCCCGCGCCGGGCTTCCTGCGGCGGCTGCGCGCTCCCCGGCGGCCCCGGCTGTGGTTCGAGATCCTGCTGATCGCGGTGAGTTACTGGACGTACTCACTGATCCGCAACGCGGTCCCGGAGCAGAAGGAACAGGCGCTGCGCAACGCGGACTGGATCTGGCGGGCCGAGCACCAGCTCGGGATCGCGGTCGAGCAGTCCATCAATCACGCGGTGAACTCCGTCTCTTGGCTCATCGTCGGAATGAACTACTACTACGCCACGCTGCATTTCGTGGTGACGCTGGGTGTTCTGGTGTGGCTGTTCCGGTGGCATCCGGGGCGGTACGCGGCCACGCGGATGGTGTTGTTCGCCACGACCGGTGTGGCGCTGCTTGGTTACTATCTGTATCCGCTGGCGCCGCCGCGGTTGATGAACGGCGCGAATTTCATCGACACCGTGGTGGTGCATCAGACCTGGGGGTCCATGGCCTCCGGGGATCTGAAGAACATGTCGAACCAGTACGCCGCGATGCCGTCGATGCATATCGGGTGGTCGGTGTGGTGCGGGCTGACGATTTTCGCGTTGGCCTCGGTGCCGTGGGTGCGGGTGCTGGGGCTTCTGTACCCGGTGTTGACGCTGGTGGTGATCGTGGCCACGGCGAATCATTTCTGGCTGGACGCGGTGGGCGGGATGGCGTGTCTGGGCTTCGGGTACGGGGTGGCTCGGGTGTGGTACGGGGCGCTTCCTCATGGGTTGCCTCGGGTGGTGCCGGGTACGGCGAAACGGCCGTTGTTGCCTAAACAGGTTTAGCGTCTTCCTGGTTGGTCATCGGGGGTGGGTGCGGGTGCGTTGTGGCTTGCCGCGCCCCGCGGCGGAGCCGCAGATCGCACACCGCCCCGCGCCCCTATCGGGGCGCTGCCCCTCACCGGCGTTCTAGTGTTCCGTTCCGTAGAAGATGTTTTCCACGACCGTTCTCGCCCTGCGGGCCGTGCGGCGGTAGGCGTCCAGCATGTCGCCCGCGTGGCCCGAGGTGTAGCCGAGGTAGCGGCCCACGGCGGACAGTTCGCGGGAGTCGGTGGGGAAGGTGTCACCGGCCCGGCCCCGGACCAGCATCACGGCGTTGCGGACACGGGTCGCCAGGACCCAGGACTCGTCCAGGGTGGCGGCGTCATCGGGGGTGATGAGGGCGGCGTCGCGGGCGGCGGCGAGTGCCTCGCGGGTGCGGGTGGTGCGCAGGGCGGGCTGGTGGGCGCCGTGGCGCAGTTGGAGGAGCTGGACGGTCCACTCGACGTCGGAGAGGCCGCCGGGGCCCAGCTTGGTGTGCAGCTTCGGGTCGACGCCGCGCGGCATGCGCTCCGACTCCATGCGGGCCTTCAGCCGCCTTATCTCGCGCACGGCGTCCTCGGTGAGGCCCGCCTTCGGGTAGCGCAGGGGGTCGACGAGGGCGATGAAGGCGCGGCCGAGATCCTCGTCCCCGGCGACCGGCTCGGCGCGTAGCAGGGCCTGCGACTCCCAGATCAGGGACCAGCGGCGGTAATACGCGGCGTAGGAGTTCAGGGTGCGCACCAGCGGGCCTGACTTGCCCTCCGGGCGCAGGTCGGCGTCGATCAGCAGGGGCGGGTCGGAGCTGGGGAGCTGGAGCAGGCGGCGCATCTCGGAGACGACCTTGCCCGCCGCCTTCGCCGCCTCCTCCTCGCCGACGCCGTCCCTCGGCTCATGGACGAAGACGACATCGGCGTCGGAGCCGTAGCCCAGTTCGTGGCCGCCGAAGCGGCCCATGCCGATGACGGCGAAGCGGGTGGGGAGTTCGTCGCCCCAGTGGTCGCGGACGACCGCGCGCAGGGTGCCGGCGAGGGTGGCGGCCGTGAGGTCGGAGACGGCGGCGCCGACCCGGTCCACCAGGGCGCCCTGGTCGGCCTCGGCGGGCTGGGCCTCGGTGCCGTAGGAACCGACGATGTCACCGGCGGACGTACGGAACAGTTCGCGGCGGCGCACGCCCCGGGCGACGGTGACCGCCTGTTCGCCGTCGGCGGCGCGGCTGACGGCGGCGAGGATCTCCTGTTCCAGATGCGCGCGCGGGCGCGGGGCGAGTCCGGCGCCGTCGCCGAGCAGGGCGACCGCCTCGGGGGCGCGCATCAGGAGGTCGGGGGCCAGGCGCCCGGCGGACAGGACACGGGCGAGGTTCTCCGCCGCCGCGCCCTCGTCGCGCAGCAGCCGCAGGTACCAGGGCGTCTTGCCGAGCGCGTCGGAGACCTTGCGGAAGTTGAGCAGGCCCGCGTCCGGGTCGGCGGAGTCGGCGAACCAGCCCAGCAGCACCGGCAGCAGGGTGCGCTGGATGGCGGCCTTGCGGGTGACGCCGGAGGCGAGGGCCTCCAGGTGGCGCAGGGCGGCGGCCGGGTCGGCGTAGCCGAGGGCGACCAGGCGGGCGCGGGCCGCCTCCAGGCTGAGCCGGGCCTCGACGGGGGCGAGCTGGGCGACGGCGTCGAGCAGCGGCCGGTAGAACAGCTTCTCGTGCAGCCGGCGGACGACGGCGGTGTGCCGCTTCCACTCGCGGTTCAGCTCGGCCACCGGGTCGGTGCGCAGGCCCAGGGAGCGGCCGATGCGGCGCAGATCGGCCTCGTCCTCGGGGACGAGGTGGGTGCGGCGCAGCCGGTAGAGCTGGATGCGGTGCTCCATGGAGCGCAGGAAGCGGTACGCCTCGTCCAGCTGGACGGCGTCCGAGCGGCCGACGTAGCCGCCCGCGGCGAGCGCGCGCAGGGCGTCGAGGGTGGTGCCGCTGCGCAGGCTGGTGTCGGAGCGGCCGTGCACCAGTTGCAGGAGCTGCACGGCGAACTCGACGTCCCGCAGGCCGCCGGGGCCGAGCTTCAGCTCGCGGTCCACCTCGTCCAGGGGGATGTTCTCCACCACCCGGCGGCGCATCCGCTGCACGTCGGTGACGAAGTTCTCGCGCTCGGCGACCTGCCACACCATCGGCTGGAGCGCGTCGACGTACTCCGCTCCCAGCGCGAGGTCCCCGGCCACCGGGCGGGCCTTGAGCAGGGCCTGGAACTCCCAGGTCTTGGCCCAGCGCTGGTAGTAGGCGAGATGGCTGCTGAGGGTGCGCACGAGGGGGCCGTTGCGGCCCTCGGGGCGGAGGTTGGCGTCCACCGGCCAGATGGAGCCCTCGACGGTGGTCTCGGAGCAGATCCGCATCATGTGCGAGGCGAGCTTGGTCGCGGCGCGCAGCGCCTTGCCCTCGTCGGCCCCCGCGGCGCTCTCGACGCTCTCGCCGACGAAGATGACGTCGACGTCGGAGACGTAGTTCAGCTCCTGGCCGCCGCACTTGCCCATCGCGATCACCGCGAGCCGGCACAGCGCGGCGTCCTCGGGCGCGGCGGCGCGGGCCAGCGCGAGGGCGGCGCGCAGGGTGGCGGTGGCCAGGTCGGCGAGTTCGGCGGCGGTCTGGGCGATGTCGGTGGTGCCGCACACGTCCCGGGCGGCGATGGACAGCAGACAGCGCCGGTAGGCGACGCGCAGCGACACCGGGTCGACGGCCTCGGCGAGGCCGCGCTCGAACTCCGCCACGCCCGGGTGCAGGTCGCGGGGCTCGTACGTCACCAGCTCCCGCCAGTCGCCCGGGTGCCGGGCGAGATGGTCGCCGAGCGCCTGGGAGGCGCCGAGCACGCCGAGCAGCCGGTCGCGCAGGGGTTTGGCGGCTATCAGCGTGGCCAGCAGCTCGCGGCGTCCGGCGGGTCCGGGCTGCGCCTCCAGGAGCCGTACCAGCTCGTGCAGCGCGAGATCGGGGTCGGCGGTGGCGCCGAGCGCCTCCAGCAGGACCGGGTCGTCGCGGACGGGCGCCAGCTCGGGGCTGTCCAGCAGCCGCTCGGCGGCGGAGGGGTCGGTGAAGCCGTGCCGCAGCAGTCGCGTGAAGGTGCTGCTTCTGCGCCCCGGCGTCATCTCGCCCTCCTGTTCGGATCAACGTCCTAAGAGCCTAACCGGAGCGTTCTCGGGAAGCGCCGATGAGTTTCCGGGTGGCCCGGAGTCTGTTGGGGTAGGGACGGCGGTCGGTCGTATGCGTATGTCGTATGCGTATCTATTGGTATTGGGTATTGCGTGTACGGGATCGGCGGGCCGTCCGTGTCCGAGGACATTCCCCGTCGATCGGGGACGACACCCGCGCCTGGAGGCATTCGATGACCGCACTGGAACCCGAGACCCGCCTGGACGCCCGGTACAGCGATCCGGCGGCGACCGCCCCGCCCTGGGCCGAGACGGAGAAGCGGCTCGCCGAGGCCGAGCTGTTCTGGATCTCGACGGTACGGCCGGACGGGCGCCCGCATGTGACGCCGCTGCCGGCGGTCTGGTCCGGGGGCGCCCTGCACTTCTGCACCGGCCCCGAGGAGCGCAAGGCCCGCAACCTCGCGGCCAACCCGCACGTGGTCCTCACCACGGGCGTGAACCTCTGGGACCGGGGCTATGACCTGGTCTACGAGGGCGAGGCGGTCCGGGTCACCGACGATGACCGGCTGCGGGAGCTGGCGGGCGCCTGGGAGGCGAAGTACGGCGAGTTCTGGCACTTCGAGGTGGCCGACGGGGCCTTCCATCATGGGCCGGGGCACGCCTATGTCTTCTCGGTGGCGCCGCGGACGGTTTTCGGCTTCGGTAAGGGGGAGCCGTTCAGCCAGACCCGCTGGCGGTTCGGCTGACCCATCCGTCCACTGACCCATCCGTCACGGGTCCACCCGTCGACGGCGATCCGGAGGAACGGCCGTGGAATACACCCTCGAAGTGATCCCCCTGCCCGTGAGCGACATCGACCGGGCCCGGGACTTCTACCGGGACAAGGTCGGTTTCGAGGTGGACATCGACCAGGAGGTCATGCCGGGCCTGCGGATCGTGCAGCTGACGCCGCCCGGGTCCGGGTGCTCGATCGCCCTCGGGGAGGGCATCTGGAACCTGTCCGAGGGTGAGAGCGCGCCCGCGCCGGGGTCCTATCAGGGGCTCCAGCTCTGCGTGGCCGACATCGAGGCGGCGCGCGTGGAACTGGCCGAACGTGGTCTGGACATCTCTGAGCCGGTTCGGTACGCGGCGGAGGATGGGGCGACGTTTATGTATTTCCGGGATCCTGATGGGAACGGGTGGTCTGTTCAGGAGTATCGGCGGCGGGGGGCGGAGCCGTTGCATTCGCTGCTCACCGTGCGGGCCGCTGCGCGGGGCTAGCGGGGGTTCGGGGGCGCGGGAGGTTCGGGGGCGTTCGGTTGTGTCGCGGCTTTCCCCCGGTGGGGGCTGGTCGCGCAGTTCCCCGCGCCCCTAAAAGCCTGGGGGTGAGCGCCGCTGACACACCTCGGGCCGGCCATCCTGAAGAGGCTCGGCCCTCCGCCCCCGAAAGCCTCCCCCAGCCTCCGGCCCGTACGAAGCCTCCGTGAACCCCCTACAGAACCGGCAGGTTCTTGCGGAGTTCGAAGGCTGTTACCTCTGAGCGGTATTCGAACCATTCCTGGCGCTTGTTGCGGAGGAAGAAGTCGAAGACGTGTTCGCCCAGGGTTTCGGCTACCAGGTCGCTTCGTTCCATGAGGGAGAGGGCCTCGCCCAGGTTCTGGGGGAGGGGCTCGATGCCCATCGCTCGGCGTTCGGCGTCGGAGAGGGCCCAGACGTCGTCCTCGGCGCCGGGGGGAAGCTCGTACCCCTCCTCGATGCCCTTGAGGCCCGCGGCGAGCAGGACCGCGTAGGCGAGGTAAGGATTCGCCCCGGCGTCCAGCGAGCGCACCTCGACGCGGGCGGAGCCGGTCTTGCCCGGCTTGTACATCGGGACCCGGACCAGCGCGGAGCGGTTGTTGTGGCCCCAGCAGATGTACGACGGGGCCTCGCCGCCCGCGCCCGCCGTGCGCTCGGAGCCGCCCCAGATGCGCTTGTAGGAGTTCACCCACTGGTTGGTGACCGCGGAGATCTCCCCGGCGTGCCGCAGCAGCCCGGCGATGAAGGAGCGGCCGACCTTGGAGAGCTGGTACTCGGCGCCGGACTCGTAGAACGCGTTGCGGTCGCCCTCGAAGAGGGAGAGGTGGGTGTGCATGCCCGAGCCGGGGTGCTCGGAGAACGGCTTCGGCATGAAGGTCGCCTGGAGGTTCTGCTCCAGCGCGACCTGCTTCATCACCAGCCGGAACGTCATCACGTT
Source organism: Streptomyces sp. NPDC059477 (assembly GCF_042749375.1). NCBI lineage: Bacteria > Bacillati > Actinomycetota > Actinomycetes > Kitasatosporales > Streptomycetaceae > Streptomyces > Streptomyces sp. NPDC059477. The sequence goes on from NZ_JBHYUG010000117.1 coordinate 14,513, forward strand.
GTCCGCCGTCGACAGCGCGTCGGCGTAGCGGAGGTCGATCTCCTGCTGGCCGGGGGCGCCCTCGTGGTGGGAGAACTCGACCGAGATGCCCATCGACTCCAGCATGGTGATCGCCTGGCGGCGGAAGTCCATGCCGACGTTGGTGGGGGTGTGGTCGAAGTAGCCGGAATTGTCGGCGGGGGTGGGCACCGAGCCGTCGACCGGCTTGTGCTTCAGCAGGAAGAACTCGATCTCCGGGTGGGTGTAGAAGGTGAACCCGAGATCGGAGGCGCGGGCCAGGGCGCGCTTGAGGACATAGCGCGGGTCCGCGAAGGACGGCGAGCCGTCGGGCATCAGGATGTCGCAGAACATCCGGGCCGTGCCGGGCGTCTCCGCACGCCAGGGCAGCACCTGGAACGTGGCGGGGTCGGGCTTGGCGATCATGTCGGACTCGTACACCCGGGCGAAGCCCTCGATCGCGGAGCCGTCGAAGCCGATGCCCTCGTCGAACGCCTGTTCAAGCTCGGCGGGGGCCACGGCCACGGACTTGAGGAAGCCCAGAACGTCGGTGAACCACAGGCGCACGAACCGGATGTCGCGCTCCTCCAACGTACGGAGCACGAACTCCTGCTGCTTGTCCATCTTCCGCTTCCCCATCCTTGCTGGTCAGGCCATCTGTCCCGAAAGCGCCGGGAACAAGTGGTCGGGCACCCGAGCATCACACCACACCACCGTTTCCGGCGCGTTGCGGACCTCGATCGGCCCGCCGACCCGGGGCTGAACGCCGCGAGGACGGCGGGTGTCGCGCTCTGCCGCCCATCTTGCCCGTTCGGGTCGATATCTGTAATGGCGTACCGGGGGCATGGAGCTGTCGATCTGGCCATTCCGGCTCCCTGGCTACGGGACGACCCCCCTGCCCCACTACGATCAGCTGACCCGACCATCGCATTTTCCCAGAAGGGCAGCCCCCATGGGTTCCGCCAACAAGAGAGACAGCGCGGCGCGCAAGGCCCGAATAGAGGAGATGCGCCGCGCGGAGCAGTCGCGTGAGCGGCGCAACCGGATCCTGACCATCACCGCGAGCGTGGTGGTCGTCGCCGCTCTGGTCGTCGGCGGTGTGGTGCTGGTGCGGTCGCAGTCCGACGACTCCTCCAGCACCGCGAGCGACTCCAAGGGCACGGGGACGTTCGTCGTGGACGCCGACGGGGTCGGGAAGTGGGACGGCGAGCTGAGCCAGACCCATGTCACCGAGGACGTGGACTACCCGATGGAACCCCCGGTCGGCGGTGACCACAACCAGGTGTGGATGAACTGCAACGGCGATGTCTACACCGAGGCGATCCCGAACGTCAACGCCGTGCACTCGCTGGAGCACGGCGCGGTCTGGGTGACGTACACCAGCGAGGCGGCCAAGGAGGACGTGGACGCGCTGGCGGAGAAGGTCAAGAGCACCCCGTACACGCTGATGAGCCCCGACGAGGAGCAGACGTCGCCGATCATGCTGAGCGCCTGGGGGCACCAGCGGACGGTGACCGGCGCGGACGACCCGAACCTCGACGCGTTCCTGGAGACCTACGTCCAGGGTGAGCAGACGCCCGAGCCCGGTGCCGCGTGCACGGGCGGGCTGGCGGGATGAGGCCCTCGTGATGGCGCGGGCACAGGCCGGATGGATCGCCGGGACCGTGGCGGCGGCGCTGATCGCGGCCGGGGCGGTCACGTACGCGGTCGCCGGGGACGACGGGTCGGGTGTCGAGGCGCCGACGGCGGATTCGGCGGACGCGGGGTTCGCGCGGGACATGGCGGTCCACCATCAGCAGGCGGTGGAGATGTCGTACATCGTGCGGGACCGCACCGACGACGAGGATGTGCGCCGGCTGGCGTACGACATCGCGCAGACGCAGGCCAACCAGCGCGGCATGATGCTGGGCTGGCTGGATCTGTGGGCGCTGCCGAAGGTGTCGTCGGATCCGCCGATGACCTGGATGGACATGGGCTCCATGCCCAGCGAGGGCGACGGCGCGCTGATGCCGGGCATGGCCACCGACGAGGAGCTGGCGGAGCTGGGCCGGCTCAACGGCGTACAGGCCGAGATCTTCTATCTCCAGCTGATGACCGAGCACCACCAGGGCGGGATCCACATGGCCGAGGGCTGTGTCTCGCGCTGCACGGTGGGCGCGGAGAAGCGGCTCGCCGAGGGCATGGTGCAGGGGCAGCAGTCGGAGATCGATCTGATGGCCGACATGTTGGAGGAGCGGGGCGCCGAGGCGGGGTCCTAGACCCCGCGAGGCGGCGCCCGGATGTGTGCCGTGGGGCGGCACACACCTCGCGCCACCCCCATCGTGTCGCTCTGACGATTACACTGGGGCCGTGCCTCTACTACGCCTCGCCATGAACCAGATCGACGCCCGGGTCGGCGACCTCGCCGGGAACACCGACCGGATCCTGGAGTGGACCCGGCACGCGGCCGAGCAGGGAGCGCATCTCGTGGCGTTCCCGGAGATGTCGCTGACCGGGTATCCCGTGGAGGATCTCGCGCTGCGCCCCTCCTTCGTGGAGGCGTCGCGCACCGCGCTGCGCGGGGTGGCCACCCGGCTCGCCGCCGAGGGTCTGGGCGCGCTGCCGGTGGTCGTCGGCTACCTCGACCGCTCCGAGACCGCCCAGCCCAGGTACGGCCAGCCGGCCGGTGCCCCGCAGGACGCGGCGGCGGTGCTGTACGGCGGTGAGGTCGTCCTCGCCTTCGCCAAGCACCATCTGCCCAACTACGGCGTCTTCGACGAGTTCCGCTACTTCGTGCCCGGCGACACCATGCCGGTGCTGCGGGTGCACGGCGTGGATGTCGCCCTCGCGATCTGCGAGGACCTGTGGCAGGACGGCGGCCGGGTGCCGGCGGCGCGCTCGGCGGGCGCGGGTCTGCTGCTCTCCATCAACGCGTCCCCGTACGAGGTGGACAAGGACGACACCCGGCTCGAACTGGTGCGCAAGCGGGCCCAGGAGGCCGGCTGCACCACCGCGTACGTCGCGATGATGGGCGGGCAGGACGAGCTGGTCTACGACGGTGACTCGATCGTGGTCGACGCGGACGGCGCGGTGATCGCGCGGGCGCCGCAGTTCGCCGAGGCGTGCGTGCTGCTCGACCTGGAGCTGCCGGCGGCGCGGGCCGACGCGCCCGAGGGTGTGGTGGACGACGGGCTGCGGATCGACCGGGTGGTGCTGTCCGAGGACCCGGTGGCGGCGTACGAGCCCGTGCTCACCGGGGGGTACGCGGCGCGGCTCGACGACGCCGAGGAGATCTACTCGGCGCTGGTCGTGGGGCTGCGGGCGTATGTCACGAAGAACGGCTTCGAGTCGGTCCTGATCGGTCTGTCCGGGGGCATCGACTCGGCCCTCGTCGCGGCGATCGCGTGCGACGCGGTGGGGGCGGACCATGTGTACGGCGTCGCCATGCCGTCGAAGTACTCCTCCGACCACTCCAAGGGGGACGCGGCGGAGCTGGCGGAGCGGACGGGGCTGAATTTCCGGACCGTCTCGATCGAGCCGATGTTCGACGCGTACATGTCTTCCCTGGGGCTGACGGGGCTGGCGGAGGAGAACCTCCAGTCTCGGCTGCGCGGGACGCTGCTGATGGCGATCTCCAACCAGGAGGGGCACATCGTGCTGGCGCCCGGCAACAAGTCGGAGCTGGCGGTGGGGTATTCGACGCTGTACGGGGACTCGGTGGGGGCGTACGGGCCGATCAAGGATCTGTACAAGACGTCCGTCTTCCGGCTGGCCGAGTGGCGCAACCGGGCGGCGGCGGAGCGGGGGCTGACGCCGCCGATCCCTGAGAACTCGCTGACGAAGCCGCCGAGCGCGGAGTTGCGGCCGGGGCAGGTCGACACGGATTCACTGCCGGACTATCCGGTCCTGGACGCGATCCTCGAACGGTATGTGGACCGGGACGAAGGCGCTGACGCGATCGTGGCGGGCGGGTTCGAGCGGGGGCTGGTGACGAAGACTCTGCGGATGGTGGATACGGCGGAGTACAAGCGGCGGCAGTATCCGCCGGGGACGAAGATCTCGCCCAAGGGGTTTGGGAAGGATCGGCGGTTGCCCATTACGAATGGGTGGCGGGAGTCGGTGTAGCCGATTTGGGGTTTCGTGGCCGGGTGCGGGTGTGTGGGGGCTGGTCGCGCCCACGCGGCGGAGCCGCATGTCGATACAGCCCCGCGCCCCTGAGGGCGTTGTGGTGGAGGGCGTGGTCAGTGGCCCCACGCCCCTGAGCCCTGCGGATGGGCTACGAGTCCGTGGTCAGGTCCACCCTCGCGGCCAGGGGGAGATGGTCGCTGGTGGTTTGGGGGAGGGTCCAGGAGCTGATCGGTTCCACGCCCCTGACCAGGATCTGGTCGATGCGGGCCATCGGGAACGCGGCGGGCCAGCTGAAGCCGAAGCCGCTGCCCGCCGCACCCTGCGTGGAACGCAGCTGGGCGGTCACGGCGTTGAGCGCGCGGTCGTTCATCGTGCCGTTGAGGTCGCCGAGCAGGACGACCCGGTCCAGGGGCTCGTTGGCGATCGCCTCGCCGAGCGCGTCGGCGCTGGTGTCGCGCTGGCGGGCGGTGAAGCCGGCCTCCAGCTTGACCCGTACGGACGGCAGATGGGCCACGTACACGGCGAGCTGACCGGCGGGCGCGCTGACCGTGGCGCGCATCGCCCGGGTCCAGCCCAGCTCGATGTCCACGGGCGCGACATCCGTGAGCGGGTAGGTGCTCCAGAGCCCGACCGTGCCCTGCACCGAGTGGTACGGGTAGGTCTGCGCGAGCGCGCTCTCGTAGACCGGGACCGCGTCGGAGGACAGCTCCTCCAGGGCGATCACGTCGGCGCCCGAGGCGGCCACGTCACGGGCGGTGCCGGACGGGTCGGGGTTGTCGGCGTTGACGTTGTGCGTGGCGACGGTGAGGTCGCCGCCGGTCGCGGTCTTGTCGGTGAGCAGTCCGCCGAACAGGTTGACCCAGACGATCGCCGGAAGCAGCACGGCGATCAGGGCGGTGGCGGAGCGCCGGACGAAGGCGAGCAGCAGCAGTATCGGTACGGCAAGTCCGAACCACGGCAGAAACGTCTCGGTGAGGCTGCCGAGGTTGCCCACGGCGTTGGGGATCTGCGCGTGCGACGCCATCACCAGGGAGAGCAGCACCGCGAGCGCCGCGAGGACGATGCCGCGCCGCCACATCCCCCGGCCGCCGCGCCAGCCGCCGAACAGGCGCCGGAGCCGACTTCCGCGCCGCTCGGGTCCCGAGCCGCCGTCCACCGTCTCCGTCACGTACGCCTGCTGCGCCATACCGTCGCCTCGCTGCCTGCCATGCACACCGTCATCACCCTGTGTCCCAACAGACCCTAGGGGATGATCGGCCCAGATCCCGCCGTCCCGCGACGGCCGTACGGGGGCCATGACGAACAAGTGGGTTCGCTGAGTTCCGGTTCACCCGGTGGAACACGTGGTCTGTGACGAAACGCGCACATTTCCGGCGGGCGGTGACCCGGCCGTGTGGCGGTGCGTTTCCCCGTGTTCCCGTTAGCGATCGGGCGAACTGACGGGGCGTAGTCCGCTGAGGAGCGTGTCGACTATGGCTTCCGCCAGCTGGGGCGGGAGGTCGCCGTCGGGGCGCATCACCGCGCGGACCAGCATGGGGCCCATGAACAGGTCGCTGAGGAGTTCCAGGTCGAGGTCGGTGCGGAGTTCGCCGTCCCGCTGGCCGCGGCGGAGCACATCGCGGGTGAGCTGACGGCGGGGCGCGACGACCGAGGTGTGATACTCGTCCCACAGCCGGGGGTTGCTCTTCATCTGGGCGTGGACATTGTGCAGGATCGCCGAGTCGCGGCTGGCGAGGCCGCGCCGGCGCAGGGATTCGAGGATGACCACGAGGTCGTCGCGCATGGAGGTGCCGGGCAGTTCGGGCTCGTCCGGCTCGGCGGTGCGCAGGACGTCGACGAAGAGTTCCTCCTTGCCGCTCCAGCGGCGGTAGATGGCGGACTTGCCGACGCCCGCCGTGCGCGCGATCCGCTCGATGGACAGTTCGGCGAAGGGGACGCCCTCCTCCAGGAGGCTCATCGCGCCCTCCAGGATGGCCCGTTCCACGGCCTCGCTGCGGGGGCGCCCCTTGGGAGCGCCGGTGGACGCCGGCCGGTCGCCTGCGAGGCTGCTCACGTCACTCCGTCCTTCGGCTGGGCTGCGGTTCTGGTTCTGGTTCCGATTTCGGTTCCGGTTTCGGTTTCGGTGATTGTCCTACGCCGTCGCGCTCGGCGGTGGCGAGACCCTCGGATGTCGCCCCGGGGGCCCGCCCTCGGTCACCGGGTCGCCGGGTCACCGGCCGCCGGGTCACCGGCCGCCCCCACCGGCTCGTCGCTCCCCTGGTCCGTCCGCTGGTCGGGGCGCTGGTCGGGGCGCTGTCCGCCGGGCAGGAACAGGCCCACCACCAGGGCGCCGAGCAGGGCCACGCCCGCGCCGCACAGGGCGGTGATGTGCATGGCGTGCAGGAAGGCGTCGTTGGCGGGGGTGATCAGGGCCTGGCCCTCGGGTCCGAGGCGGGCGGCGACGCCGAGGGTGGCCTCGATGGATTCGCCGGCGCTGTGCCGCAGGTCCGCGGGCACCTGGCCGAGCTTGTCCTCGATGCCGGTGCGGTAGGCGGCGGACAGCACCGAGCCGAGGACCGCGATGCCGAGGGCGCCGCCGACCTGGCGGAAGGTGTTGCTGAGGGCGGAGGCGGAGCCCGCCTTCTCGCGGGGCAGCGCCTGCATGATGACGACGCTGATCGGGGTCATGATGTGGGCCATGCCGGTGCCCATGAGGAAGAAGATGATCTCCAGGACCCAGATCGGCGTGTCGGCGTCGAGCGTGGCGAACGCGCCGAGCATCGCGGCGATCAGGAGCATGGCGCCGGTCGTGGTGGCCCGGATGCCGATCCGGTTGACGACCAGCCGGGCGCGCGGCGCGAAGACCAGTTGGGCGATGGCCAGCGGGAGCAGCAGCAGGCCGGTCTGGAGCGGTGAGTAGCCGCGCACGCTCTGGGTGTAGAAGACGGAGAAGAACGTGACGCCCATGAGGGCGAAGAAGACCAGCGCGATGACCGCGATGGCGGCCGAGAACACCTTGTTCCTGAAGTGGCCGACGTCGATCGAGGGATGATCGCTGCGCTTCTCGAACAGCACGAAGGCGACCAGCACCGCGAGTCCGCCGCCGATGGAGGCGAGGACGCCGGGGTCCGTGAAGTCGGCGAGTTCGCCGCCCCGGATGATGCCGAAGACCAGCAGGACCAGGCCGACGACGGACAGCAGCACGCCGATCGGGTCGATCCGGCCCGGCTCGGGGTCACGGGAGTCGGGGACGATCCACAGCATGAGGCCGACGGCCACGATCACGATCGGGACGTTGATCAGGAAGACCGAGCCCCACCAGAAGTGGTCGAGGAGCACCCCGCCGGTGATCGGGCCGATGGCGATGGCGAGGCCGACCCCGCCGGCCCAGATGCCGATGGCCTTGGGCTGTTCGTCGCGCTCGAAGACGTTCATCAGGATGGCGAGGGTGGCGGGCATCACGAAGGCGGCGCCGAGGCCCATCAGCGCGCGGAAGCCGATCAGTTCACCCGGCGATCCGGCGGTGGCGGCCAGCGCCGAGCCTATGCCGAACACCAGCAGCCCGCCGAGCATGACCCTCTTGCGGCCCAGCCGGTCACCGAGCAGCCCGGCGGAGAACAGCAGTCCCGCGAAGACCAGGGTGTAGGCGTTGATCGCCCACTCCAGCTCGCCCTGGGTGGCGCCCAGTCCGGTCGGGGCGGGGGTCGAGATGGTCTTGACGGCGACGTTCAGGATCGAGTTGTCGAGCACCACGATCAGCAGGCTCAGCATGAGCACGCCGAGTATGGCCCAGCGACGCCGGTGCACCTCGGCCGGGACGCGCGAGGCGGGGACGGCAGGAGTAGTCATGCGGGAGAGCGTAGGCGATTTACGATACGAGACCGTACCGTATCGTTAATCTTTTACCCGGCTCTTACGCCGGGCAACGGGCGGGGTGGCGGGACGTGACGTGGGTCCCCTGGTCCTCGCCGGGACGAGGTGCCACCATGGAGGGGATCCGGGGACGCCGTCAGGGCGCCACGAGATGACTTGAAGGAGCCGTTGCCATGACGCAGCTTTCGGCTGCCCGTGCCTCATCCTCCGACGGCAGCAAGGCGCTGTACGGAGGCAAGAGCACCCGGCGTATCACCGTCCGTGACCTCGCCGCCGCCAAGGAGCGCGGCGAGAAGTGGCCCATGCTCACCGCCTACGACGCGATGACCGCGTCCGTCTTCGACGAGGCCGGTATCCCGGTCATGCTCGTCGGCGACTCCGCGGGCAACTGCCACCTCGGCTACGAGACCACCGTGCCCGTCACCCTCGACGAGATGACCATGCTCTCCGCGGCCGTGGTGCGCGGCACCCGGCGCGCCCTGATCGTCGGCGACCTGCCCTTCGGCTCCTACCAGGAGGGCCCGGTGCAGGCGCTGCGCTCGGCGACCCGGATGGTCAAGGAGGCCGGGGTCGGCGCGGTGAAGCTGGAGGGCGGCGAGCGCTCGCACCGGCAGATCGAACTGCTGGTGGAGTCCGGCATCCCGGTGATGGCCCATATCGGGCTCACCCCGCAGTCCGTGAACTCCATGGGCTACCGGGTGCAGGGCCGTGGCGAGGAGGCGGCGGCCCAGTTGCTGCGGGACGCCAAGGCCGTCCAGGACGCCGGGGCGTTCGCGGTGGTCCTGGAGCTGGTTCCGGCGGAGCTGGCGGCGGAGGTGACGCGCACCCTGCACATTCCGACGGTCGGGATCGGGGCGGGGCCCGAGACCGACGCGCAGGTCCTGGTGTGGACCGACATGCTCGGGCTGACCGGGGGGCGGGTGCCGAAGTTTGTGAAGCAGTACGCGAATCTGCGCGAGGTCATGGGGAACGCCGCGAAGGCGTTCGCCGAGGATGTCGTCGGGGGCGCGTTCCCGACGGAGGAGCACTCCGTCCACTAGCCATTGCCGGCACCACGAGAGCGGCCCGTCGATCGTCCCCCGTCGGCGGGCCGTTCGGCCCTCTTTGCGCCTGAACCGGCGCCGCTCTCGCGGATGTGGTCGCTCGCCGCGGGGGTTGCTCAATTGATGGTCGCGGTGAGGGATCGATGCCGTGGTCGGCGGCTTGTCGGTGGGCTGTCGGGGGTTTGTCGGTGGGCGCTGGCACGCTCGACGGCATGACACGAATCGACAAGAACCCCCTCGGCGACGACATCGCCGTGACCGTCAGGGGACTGGTCAAGCACTACGGCGAGACCAAAGCGCTGGACGGCGTCGACCTGGATGTGCGCGAGGGCACCGTGATGGGTGTGCTCGGGCCGAACGGCGCCGGCAAGACCACCCTCGTACGGATCCTCTCCACCCTGCTGGCCCCGAGTGCCGGACAGGCGACCGTCGCCGGGTACGACGTGGTGCGCCAGCCCCGGATGCTGCGCCGGGTGATAGGTCTCACCGGGCAGTACGCCTCGGTGGACGAGAAGATCCCCGGCTGGGAGAACCTCTACATGATCGGCAGGCTGCTGGACCTGCCCCGCAAGGACGCCCGCGCCCGCGCCGACGAGCTGCTGGAGCGGTTCTCGCTCACCGACGCGGCCCGGCGGCCGGTCAGCACCTACTCCGGCGGAATGCGCCGCCGGCTGGACCTCGCCGCGTCGATGATCGGGCGGCCCACCGTCCTCTTCCTGGACGAACCCACCACCGGCCTGGATCCACGGACCAGGAACGAGGTCTGGGAAGAGGTGAAGACCATGGTCGGCGACGGTGTGACCGTCCTGCTGACCACCCAGTACATGGAGGAGGCCGAGCAGCTGGCCTCCGAGCTGACCGTGGTCGACCGGGGGAAGGTCATCGCGGGCGGCGGTATCGAGGAGCTGAAGGCGAAGGTCGGCGGACGCACCCTGCGGATCAGGCCGGCCGATCCGCTCCAGCTGCGCCCCCTCGCCCGCGACCTGGACGAGCTGGGCCTGACCGGGCTCGCCGCCACCACCGTCGACACCGAGCGCGGCAGCGTGCTGGTGCCGATCCTGAGCGATGAGCAGCTCACCGCGGTGACCGGCGCGGTCGTCGCGCGGTCCATCACGATCAGCTCGATCGTCACCGAACTGCCCAGCCTGGACGAGGTGTTCCTGTCCCTGACCGGACGCCGGGCGAGCGCCCCGCAGGACGCCGCGCCCGCCGACGACCGTGAGGAGGTCGCCGTATGAGCGCGATCGTCACCACCGACCTCAAGGACCCCGCCGGGATGGCGGGCGGCCTCAAGGACGACGCCCGGATACCGCTGCGCGGGCATCTGCGGCACACCGGGGCGCTGGTCCGCCGCAATCTGCTGTGGATCCGCCAGGACCCCGAATCGATGTTCGACGCGCTGCTGATGCCGGTCGTCTTCACCCTGCTGTTCGTGTACGTCTTCGGCGGCTCGATCGGACAGGCGCTGGGCGGCGGACAGGACGGCTATGTCCAGTACGTCATCCCGGGGATGCTGGCGATGATGAGCATGACGCTCTCGCAGAGCGTCGGCACCGGCTTCAGCCAGGACTTCAACACCGGGGTGATGGACCGCTTCCGGTCGCTGCCGATCGGGCGCGGCTCGGTGCTGTTCGCGAAGATCTCCGTGGAGCTGCTGCGGATGCTGTTCGCGACGGCCGTGCTGATGGTCGTCGCCGTGCTGGTCGGGTTCGACATCACCAGCTGGATCGGGCTGCTGGCGGCCGTGGGCCTGTCCACGGTGTTCGCCTCGTCCATCATGTGGGTGTTCCTGACCCTGGGCGTGATCCTGAAGAACGCGCAGTCCGTGCAGGCGATGGGCTTCCTGGTGCTGTTCCCGCTCCAGTTCGGCTCGTCGATCTTCGCGCCGACGTCCTCGATGCCGGGCTGGCTCCAGGCGTTCACCGACTACAACCCGCTGTCCACGCTCGCGGACGCGGCGCGCGGGCTGATGGTGGGCGGTCCGGTGGCGCACGACCTGTGGGTGACGCTGGCCTGGTCGATCGGGATCACGGCGGTGATGGCGCCGGTGGCGATCCACAAGTTCCGCACCAAGAGCTGAGTCCGTCGGCCAGGCCCTGGTGTCACAGGAGGGGCGCGGCCGCGTCCGGGGACCGGCCGCCGCGCGCGGCGAACCGCGCCACGGTCACCCGGTCGTCGCG
>NZ_JBHYUG010000118.1:0-24491 GCF_042749375.1 Streptomyces sp. NPDC059477
TCCCGTGCCCCCCGGCGCGGGGGGGGGCGGGGGGGGGGGGCCCCCCCGGGGGGGGCGGGCCCGCGCGGGGGGGGGCCCCCCCGGTCCCCGGGGCTGGCGGACGCGGGACCTCCCCGCCAGTCCGGCAGGCCCGGCCCGGCAGTCCGGCAGACCCGCGCCCGCCAGTTCGGCAGGCCCGCCCCGTCACGGCCGCCGCAGCCCCGCCCCCGCCGTCACGATCGCCGCCGCCAGCGCGTCCGCCGCGCCCGCCGAGGACGGGCGGCGCCGCCCGTGCACCACCACGAAGTCCACCGGCCCCAGCTCCGGCAGCCCGGCCCGGTCGGGCACCCGGACCAGCCCCGGCGGGATGAAGCCCCGGGAGTGGGCCATCACACCGAGCCCGGCGCGGGCCGCCGCTATCAGGCCGTTGAGGCTGCCGCTGGTGCACACGATCCGCCACTCGCGCCCCTGCCGCTCCAGTGCTTCCAGGGCCAGCGCCCGGGTGATGCCCGGCGGCGGGTACACGATCAGCGGTACGGGGCGCTCCGGGTCCAGCCGCAGCCGTTCGCCGCCGATCCACACCAGCCGGTCGTGCCAGACCGGTTCGCCCTGGGTGTCGCCGCGCCGCCGTTTGGCGAGGACCAGGTCCAGCTTTCCGGCGGCCAGCATCTCGTGCAGCGTGCCGGACAGTTCGACCGTCAGCTCCAGATCGACCTCCGGGTGGTCGTGCCGGAAGCGCTCCAGGATCTCCGGCAGCCGGGTCAGCACGAAGTCCTCCGACGCGCCGAACCGCAGCCGCCCGCGCACCCGGGTGCCGGTGAAGAACGCGGTCGCCTGCTCCTGCACCTCCAGCATCCGGCGGGCAAAGCCCAGCATGGCCTCGCCGTCCTCGGTCAGCTCCACCGAGTGGGTGTCCCGGGTGAACAGCGGCCGGCCGGTGGCGTCCTCCAGCCGCCGCACATGCTGGCTCACGGTCGACTGACGCAGCCCGAGCCGCCGCGCGGCCTGCGTGAAGCTCAGCGCCTGGGCCACCGCCAGGAACGTACGCAACTGAGACGGGTCGTACATACCGCCGAGGTTATCGTGAAACGTGATGGCAGTGAGTGTGGTGTGCGGGATTCCCGATCAAGGAGATGAGGAGCAGAATCGGGCGGGGGGCCCGCGGCCTCCGCACGTGAGGGACCGCACGAGTACGTACGAGCACAGTGGAGCACCGTGAGACGCCTGCGTTGGCCCGGCTGGATGCCGATCGACCCCTACATCCTGCTGATGCTGGCAACGGTGGGGTTCGCCGCACTGCTGCCCGCCCGGGACGCCGCCGCCACCGCGGTGGACGGTGCCTCCACCGGCGCCATCGCCCTGCTGTTCTTCCTCTACGGGACCCGGCTGTCCACCCGCGAGGCCGTCGACGGCCTCAAGCACTGGCGGCTGCACCTCACGGTCCTGGTCTGCACCTTCGTGCTCTTCCCACTGCTGGGTCTCGCGTCCGGCGCGCTGGTCCCGGTGCTGCTGACCGACCCCCTCCACCAGGGTCTGCTCTTCCTCACCCTGGTCCCCTCCACCGTCCAGTCCTCGATCGCCTTCACCTCCATGGCGCGCGGCAACATCCCCGCCGCGATCTGCGCGGGCTCCTTCTCCTCGCTGCTCGGCATCGTCGTCACCCCGCTGCTGGCGGCGTCGCTGCTGGGCGGCAGCGGGGGCGGGTTCGCGGCCGGCTCGGTGCTGGAGATCGTGGTGCAGCTGCTGGTGCCGTTCGTCGCCGGGCAGTTGCTGCGGCGCTGGATCGGCGGTTTCGTCACCCGGCACAAGAAGTTCCTCGGCCTCATCGACCGCGGCTCGATCCTGCTGGTCGTCTACGCCGCCTTCAGCGAGGGCATGGTGCACGGCATCTGGCAGCGGATCAGCGCCTCCGAGCTGGCCGGACTGCTGGCCGTCGAAGTGGTGCTGCTCGCGGTGATGCTGGCCGTCACCTGGTACGGCGCGAAGGCGCTGCGGTTCAACCGGGAGGACCGGATCGCGATCCAGTTCGCCGGGTCCAAGAAGTCGCTGGCCGCCGGGCTGCCCATGGCCAGCGTGCTGTTCGGCCCCGAGGCCGCGCTCGCCGTGGTGCCGCTGATGCTCTTCCACCAGATGCAGCTCATGGTCTGCGCGGTCATCGCCAAGCGCCGCTCGCGCGACCCGCTCCCGGTCCCGGTCCTCACCCCGCAGCCGCCAGCCGCAGCGTCACGAACCGTGGTCGGTACAGGGACACATTCGCACTGAGCCGCCCCGCCGCCTGCCCGGCCGCGCCCAGGGACTCCAGCCAGTTGACGTCGTAGCTGAGGACGAGCCCGCCGTCGCCGTCCACCCGTGGATGGACCTGCGGGTTGTAGGCGGCGACCCCGGTGTCCGGCAGCGGCGCGGTGAAGGCGCGGGTGGGCCCGTGCCAGGGCCCGGTGGGGGAGCAGGCCCAGTACGAGGTCACCGCCGACAGCCCTTCGGTGCCCGCCGCCATGGTGAACAGCACATAGGTCTGTCCGTCGGGCACCACCGAGAACGCGCTGCCCACCCCGGTGTTCCGCTCGTTGCCCAGCACCGGGCGCGGCCCGTCCCGCGCGCTCCACGCCGAGCCGTTCCAGTACCGCCACGCCGCCGGGTCCGCGAGCAGGCCTTCCGGTACCCGGGCCACGTACGCCGACGACACCGGGCGGGCCACCGCCTGTCCGTCGTCGCCGCCGTACACGTACGTCCAGCCGTCCTCCTCGACGAGCGTGGTCCCGAACAGCACCCGGCGGGAGGGGTCCGGCACCAGGCTCTGGTCGAACACCGTGCCGATCGACTCCACCCGCAGGCCGGGCAGCGAGAGCGTGGCGACCTCGGTGGCGGTGGGCACCCCGTAGATCCACGGGGCCGCCCCGGCCGTGCGCACCCACAGCAGCACCCGTACGACCCGTTCGGCCGAGCCCGGCTCCCGGGGCTCGACGCGGGCGGCGACCGGCCAGCGCCAGCGGTCCGGCGCCGGGTCGGGGAAGAGCGGGGCGGCCAGGGTCGCTTCGAGGCGTCCGTCGGCGGACATCACGACGGCCGAGTTGCGGACCATCGGCGCGCTCGCGTCCCGCCAGGCGTGGGACTCGCCCGCCGGGTTGGGCGGGGCGTGGACCTGGCCGAGGAAGGTGTCGGAGAACAGCCACAGCAGCCGTCCGTCCGGCAGCCGCACCGAGTGGGTGCCGTCACCGCCGGTCCAGTCGTCGGCGCGGCCCGGGTCGTCGCCGTAGCGGGCGAACTCGCCGGTCAGCCCGTCGGCCCCGGACCAGCCGGTGACCGTACGGGCCGGGCAGGCGCCCGGGTCGGGGCGCGGGTCGTCGTCGGGCAGGGCGGTGAGCAGGACGGCCGCGAGGACCAGGGCCAGCAGGACGCCGACCCCGGTCCCCGGGTGCGCTCGTGCTCGTCGTCGCCGATCGTCGGGCACGAGCGTGGACGTTAGCCGCCCGGGGTGATCCGGTCCATGGGCAGATGCAGGACCGGGGTGGCGTACGGCGCGACACCGGTCAGCCGCAGCGCGGTCAGCTCACCGTCGGTCAGCGCCTTGTCGTACACCCGTACGTCGTCCAGGGCGCCGGAGAAATGGGCCCGGCTGTCCATGCGCTGGCCGATGTGGACGCCGAAGGGCGAGTTGCGGCTGACCGAGCCGGTGACGTCCGCGGTGCTGATCCGGGTGCCGTCCAGGAACAGGGTCAGCTGTCCGCCGCCGCGGCGCAGTGCCACATGGTGCCAGGCGCCGTCGTTGTGGGCGCCCGTGGTGCTCAGGGACGCCGAGTGCCAGGACGTGGTGCCGGTGCGGGTGGTGATCAGGGCGCGCACCCGGTCGTTCTCCGGTTCGGCGCGCAGCCAGACCTGCGGCTGACTGACGCCGACCCCGCCCATCCACAGCATCGGCTGCTCGCCGCTGGTGGCGGTGGAGCGGAACCACAGGGAGGCGGTGAAATCCTTGGTGCCGAGCGGCAGCCGGGTGTCGTGGGGCAGCCGTACGGCGTCGTCGGTGCCGTCCAGGGCGAGGGCGTCGCCCGACACGCCGGGGGTGGTGGCGGCGCCGCCGAGGACCGCGGCCGGCGCGGCGGACGGGGCCAGGTCGGGGGTGGTGGGGTCGGGGCCGCGGCGCGGGGTGAGCCAGTCCTCGGTGAAGCGGGCGAAGCGGATCTCGTCGCGGGCGTCGACCGTGCCCGCCTCGTAGAGCAGGCCCACCGCGCCGGAGCCCAGGTCGGCCAGGTCGGAGTAGCCCGCCCAGTCGCGGGTGACGACCGTGCCCCGGTCCACGCTGTCCCAGGTGCGGCCGGCGTCGTAGGAGGAGCGGATCATCATGGTGCGGCGGCGGTCCGGGTCGGCCGGGACGGCCAGCAGCATCCGGTCGCCGAGCCGCAGCAGCGAGCCCTGGACCTGCGGCGCGTACAGATCGGGGACGTCCTTGAAGGGGCCGGTGAAGGTGGTGCCGCCGTCAGCGCTGAGGGCCTGGGTGCGATGGCCGAGGTCGGTGCCGTCCTGCTCCCGGGCGTTCACCAGGAGGCTGCCGTCGCTCTGCTCCTCCAGGGTCAGCTCGGAGGGTTTCTGGCGGTAGCTGCCGTCGGCGGCGATCGGCCAGGAGTCGGTGGCGCCGACCCGCCAGGTGGCGCCGCCGTCGTCACTGACGATCAGCGCGGCGTGGTTGGCGGTGACCCGGCCGCCGCTCCAGGTCTCGGTGTTCACCCCGAACACCAGCCGTCCGGCGTGGGCGCCCTGGCCGAGCTGCACGCCGTGCACCGGGCCGGTCGCGTACCAGGAGTTCCATCCGGCGGGCTGGATCTGGGCGCTCAGATCGCGCGGGGCGGACCAGGTGCGGCCGTCGTCGTCGCTGTACTGGAGGTAGGGGGTGCGCGGGCAGGGGATCTCGCAGCTCGCGCTGTCGGTGCGGCCCGGGTTCCAGGTCTGGGCGAGCAGGATCCGGCCGGTCTCCCGGTCCACCAGGGGCGCCGGGTTGCCGTGGGTGTCGCCGACGCCCTCGCTGATCACCTGGAGCGGGCCCCAGGTGCGACCGCCGTCGGTGGAGCGTTTCACGACGAGGTCGATGTCCGTGGCGTCGCCGCAGTTGAGGACCCGGCCCTCGGCGAAGGCGAGGAGGGTGCCCTGGGTGGTGCGGACGATCGCGGGGATGCGGAAGCAGGCGTATCCGGGGTCCTGGGACGCCTTGAACAGCACACGCTGGTCGAACTCCGCGGCGGCGGAGGCGGGGGACGGGGTGACGACCGCCACCAGCGAGGCGACGACCGTGACGAGGACGCCTCTCAGGGGGGCGGGAAGGCCACAAGGCATGGGCGACAGCCCTTCATACGTTCGGACATCCGGACTCTCCACGGGCTGCGGGGCCGTGGGAGAAGGTGTGCGTCGGCAGCCTCCTGAGTTATTGGGTGTCCCAACAGTATCGTGGGAGGTCCCAATGACTAACACATAATCATGGGGAAGTCCAACAACTTCGGGTTACGCTGTGGCCATGGCCGATGGCAGTGTCCCCGTGATCCCCATGGTCCCCGCGATCCCCGCGATCCGCTCGCTGCCCAGCTGGCTGCTGGGCCGGGCCGCCGCGCGCGGCCGGGCGCTGGTCGCCCAGGCCCTGGCCGCCGAGGGTATGCGGACCTGGCACCATCTCGTGCTCTCCGCCGTCCGTGACCTGGGCCCGGTCGCCCAGGCGGACGTGGGCCGGGGCGTGGGCCTGGACCCCAAGGACGTGGTGGGGATACTCAACGAGTTGCAGTCCGCCGGTCTCGTGGTACGCGAGCCCGACCCCCGGGACCGCCGCAAGAACGCCGTGTCGCTCACCGAGGAGGGCGACCGCATGCTGCGCCGCTGCGAGGCCCTCACCCGCGAGGCCAACGACACCCTGCTGGCCCCCCTGACGACGGCCGAACGGGAACAGTTCGTACACCTGCTCGGACGGATCTCGCTCACGGAGGGGTGAACGGGGTGACCGGCGGTCGGCCGTGGGGGGCCTCGCGGGGGTGTGCGACGGGTGAGCGGGGGCCGTTGAGCCGGGGTGTCCCGCGGTCGGGCGTGTGGTGGTGGGTGGAGCTGGTTTCGCGGGGTGTGCGGGGGGTGGGCGGAGGCCGTTCAACCGGGGTGACCGGCGGTCGGGCCTGCGGTGCTGGTTGGCGGCCGGCCATGCGGTGGTGGGCAGGGGATGGCCGCGCGGCACGAGTGGCGGGCGTCCATGCGGGGTGGCTCGGAGACCGGCTACGCGGGGTGAGCGGCACTGGTCGCGCGGGGTGTGCGGCGGTCGGCCATGGGGTGGTGGGGGCTGCCCACGCGGAGTGGGCGGCGGCCGACTGCGCGGTGTGGCCGCAGACCCGTCACGTGGGGTGGCCGGGACCCACAGTGCGGGGTGGCCCGGAGACCCACCGTGCGGGGTGGCCGGGGACCCACCCTGCGGAGGCGGGCGGCAAGTCGGCCCGGCGGGGTGCGGCGGGGCCCCTGCGGCGCAGGGGGCGCTCCCCGCCGGTCGGGGCCCCGCCGCCGTGTCGCGGAGAGCCGTGGTCAGCCCTGTGTGGCCGGGGCCCGCAGGGCGATCCGGTCCTCTCCCGCGTACACGTTCATGGAGTTGCCCCGCAGGAAGCCCACCAGCGTCAGCCCCGTCTCCGCCGCCAGGTCCACGGCGAGGGACGAGGGCGCCGAGACCGCCGCCAGGACCGGTATCCCGGCCATGACCGCCTTCTGCGCCAGCTCGAAGGAGGCCCGCCCGGAGACCAGCAGGAGCGCCCGGGACAGCGGCAGGGCGCCGCTCTGCAAGGCACGGCCGACCAGCTTGTCGACCGCGTTGTGCCGGCCCACGTCCTCCCGCACGTCCAGCAGCTCGCCGTCCTCGCTGAACAGCGCCGCCGCGTGCAGGCCCCCGGTCCGGTCGAAGACCCGTTGCGCCGCGCGCAGCCGGTCGGGGAGGCCCGCGAGCAGTTCGGGCTCGACCCGGACCGGGGGAGTGTCGGAGATCGGATGGCGCGTGGTCGTGCGCACCGCGTCCAGGCTCGCCTTGCCGCACAGGCCGCACGACGACGTCGTGTAGACGTTGCGCTCCAGCGTGATGTCCGGGATCACCACCCCGGGGGCGGTGCTCACGTCCACCACGTTGTACGTGTTCGAGCCGTCCGCCGTCGCCCCGGCGCAGTACACGATGTTCCGGAGGTCCGCCTGATGGGCGAGGACGCCCTCGCTCACCAGGAACCCGGCGGCGAGCGCGAAATCGTCGCCCGGGGTGCGCATGGTGATCGCGAGCGGCTTGCCGTTGAGCCGGATCTCCAGTGGTTCCTCGGCGACCAGCGTGTCCGGGCGGGACGAAACCGCCCCGTCCCGGATGCGGAGCACCTTGCGTCGTTCCGTGACTCGTCCCATGTCCTGATCAGTCCCGGTTCTGTACGTGCTGATAGCCGAAGCGGCCCTTGATGCAGAGATTTCCGTGGGTCACCGGATTGTCGTGCGGAGAGGTCACCTTCACGATCCCATTGTCCTGCACGTGCAGCGTGAGGTTGCATCCCACGCCGCAGTACGCGCACACCGTGGTCGTCTCCGTCTGCCGCTCCTGCGCCCAGGTCCCCGCCGCCCGCATGTCGAACTCCGACTTGAAGGACAGCGCCCCGGTCGGGCACACCTCGATGCAGTTCCCGCAGTACACACACGCCGAATCGGTCAGCGGAGCGTCGTGCTCCACCGCGATCCGGGCGTCGAAACCACGGCCCGCCACCGAGATCGCGAACGAGTTCTGCCACTGGTCACCGCACGCGTCGACGCACTTGTAGCACAGGATGCACTTGTCGTAATCGCGCACATACAGGTCGTTGTCGACCTTCGGATCCTCGTCCATGCGGGCCGCGTCCGGCCCGAACCGGTCCGGTTTCGCCTCGTACTCCTTGATCCACCCGGCGATCTCCGGCGTGGTCGACAGATCCACGGACGACGCCAGCAGCTCGATCACGATCTTCCGGCTGTGCCGCGCCCGCTCGGTGCCGGTACGGACCTCCATGCCCGGCTCCGCCTTGCGCGAGCAGGCCGGGACCAGTGTCCGGGCGCCCTCGACCTCCACCACACACACCCGGCACGCGTTCTTCGGGGTGAGCGTGTCGCCGTAGCACAGGGTCGGGATGTCCTTCCCGGCGGCGCGGCAGGCGTCCAGGATCGTGGCCCCCTCCGGCGCCCGCACCGGCTCCCCGTCGATGGTGAACTCCAGCAGCCGGCGCGGGATCCCCAGCTCGATCATGGTCATTCGTACGCCCCCAGACGGTCGATGGCGGATTCCACGGCGTTCCACGCGGTCTGCCCCAGACCGCAGATCGAGGCGTCCCGCATCGCGCGGCCCACCTCGCGCAGCAGCGCGATGTCCCCGGCCGCGTCGGCGCCGGTCCGCGCCACGATCCGGCCCAGCGCCTCCTCCTGCCGGACCGTCCCGACCCGGCACGGCACGCACTGCCCGCACGACTCGTCGCGGAAGAACTCGGCGATCCGCAGCAGCAGCCGGGGCAGCGGCACCGTCCCGTCGAAGGCCAGCACCACCCCCGAGCCCAGCGTCGTGCCCGCCTCGCGGGTTCCCTCGAAGGTCAGCGGGATGTCCGTCTCGTCCGGCCGGACGAACCCGCCCGCCGCACCGCCGAGCAGCACCGCCCGCAGCCCCTCACGGACCCCGGCCAGCTCCAGCAGCTCGCCCAGCGTCGCGCCGAACGGCAGCTCGTAGATGCCGGGCCGCTCGACGCTGCCCGCGACACAGAACAGCTTGGGGCCGGTGGAACGGCCGGTGCCGACCGCCGCGTACGCCTGGCCGCCCATGGTCAGGATCGGCAGGACGTTCACCAGCGTCTCGACGTTGTTCTCCACGGTCGGCTTGCCGAACAGGCCCTTCTCCACCGGGAAGGGCGGCTTGGAGCGCGGCTCGCCCCGGTAGCCCTCGATGGAGTTGAACAGGGCCGTCTCCTCGCCGCAGATGTAGGCGCCCGCCCCGCGCCGGATCTCGATGTCGAAGGCGTAGCCCTGGCCGAGGATGTCGTCACCGAGCAGCCCCCGGGCCCGCGCCTGCGAGATCGCGTGCTCCAGCCGGGCCAGCGCGCGCGGATACTCGCCGCGCAGATACAGATAGCCGAGGTGTGCGCCGGTCGCGTAGGCGGCGATGGTCATGGACTCGATCAGGGCGTACGGGTCGCCCTCCATGATCACCCGGTCCTTGAAGGTGCCGGGCTCGGATTCGTCGGCGTTGCACACGACGTAGTGCGGATGGTCCGGCTGGGACGCCGTGGCCTGCCACTTGCGGCCGGTCGGGAAGGCGGCGCCGCCCCGCCCGACCAGACCCGAGTCGGTGACCTCCCGGATCACCCCGGCGGGCCCCAGCCGGAACGCCTGGCGCAGCGCCGCGTACCCGCCGTACGCCCGGTAGTCGTCGAGCGACGCCGGGTCCACCACCCCGACCCTGCGCAGCAGCACCAGCTCCGGCGACCCCGCCTGCGGGACCGCGAGCGCGGCCGGGGGCTCCGGCGGCGCCGAGTCGGGCGCGGTCGCGGCGAGTACGGCCGTCTCCACGGTGGCCGGCGCGGAGACGGCCGTACGGACCGGGTCGCCCGCCCGGATCGCGAGCGCGGCCGGGGCCCGTTCGCACAGGCCCAGGCACGGGCTGTGCTCGACATGGACGCCGGAGCCGGGCTGCCCGAGCCGTGCTTCGATCCCCGCGCACAGCTCGGGCGCCCCGGCCGCCGCGCACGCCAGGTCCGTGCACACGTGCAGCACGGTCGCCGGGCGCGGCCGGACCGAGAACATGGCGTAGAAGGTGGCCACCCCGTACGCCTCCGCCGGGGGTACGGTCAGCCGGCGGCACAGATAGTCCAGGGCGCCGTCGCTGATCCAGCCCACCCGGTCGTTGATCGCGTGCAGCCCCGGCAACAGCAGATCACGGCGGTCCCGGGCCTCCCGCCCGCCGCGTGCCCACCGCAGGTCGGCGTCGGAACGGTCGGCCCCCTCCCACGAGGACTCCGGCGGACCGAGCAGCGCGTCCACCGCCGCCCGTTCCTCGTCCGTCGGCTTGCTGTCGCCGAAGTGCAGATCCACTTACGTCACCTCACGATGGTCGCGACGGGGAGCTTCTCGATGCGGATCGCCGACGCCTTGAACTCCGCCGTTCCCGCGATCGGGCAGTTCGCCTCGATCGTCAGCTGGTTGGTGTCCACCTCGTCGGGAAAGTGCATGGTCATGAACGCCAGACCGGGCCGCAGCGCCGGGTCCACCCAGACCGGCGCGACCACCGCCCCGCGCCGCGAGGAGACCTGGATCTCCTCGCCCACCACGACCCCGTACCGCTCGGCGTCCTCCGGGCACAGCTCGATGTACTCGCCGCGCCGCAGCGGAGAGGCGAAACTGCCGCTCTGCACCCCGGTGTTGTAGGAGTCCAGACGCCGCCCGGTGGTGAGCCGGATCGGGAAGTCCTCGTCGGTGAGATCGACGGGCGGATCGTGCTGGACGATCCCGAACGGTGCGAGCCGCCCCCGCCGGGCCGGATCGGACTCCCACAGCCTGCCGTGCAGATACGTCGGCTCCAGCCGCTCGGTGCTGGGGCAGGGCCACTGGATGCCCTGGTGCTCGGCCAGCCGGTCGTACGTCATCCCGTAGTGGTCCGGGGACACCGAGCGCAGCTCGTTCCAGACCGCCTCCGCGTTCGCGTACTTCCAGTCGTGACCGAGCCGCGACGCCAGGTCGCACAGGATGTCGATGTCCTCGCGGGCCTCACCGGGCGGGGTGACCGCGCGGCGCACCCGCTGCACCCGGCGCTCGCTGTTGGTGGTGGTGCCGTCGGTCTCCGCCCACCCGGCGGTGGCCGGTAGCACCACATCGGCGAGCTGGGCGGTCTTGGTGAGGAAGATGTCCTGGACCACCAGGAAGTCCAGCATCCCCATCCGGCGCACGGCCTGCTCGCTGTCCGCCTCCGACTGGGCCGGGTTCTCACCGATGCAGTAGACCGCCTTGAGCGCGCCCTCCTCCATCGCCTCGAACATCTCGGTGAGGGTCATCCCGTAGTGCGGCTGGATGACGGTGTCCCAGGCGCTCTCGAACTTCAGCCGGCTGTCCGGATCGAGGATGTCCTGGAAGCCGGGCAGCCGGTTGGGGATCGCCCCCATGTCGCCGCCGCCCTGCACGTTGTTCTGCCCGCGCAGCGGCTGGAGCCCGGAGCCGATCCGGCCCACGTGCCCGGTCAGCAGCGACAGATTGATCAGCGCGCGCACATTGTCCGTGCCGTTGTGGTGCTCGGTGATGCCCAGCGTCCAGCACAGCTGGGCCCGCTCGGCGCGGGCGTAGGCGTGCGCCAGCTCCCGGATCGCCTGCGCGGGGACACCGGTCACCTTCTCGGCCAGCGACAGCGTCCACGGCTCGACCAGCGCCTTGTACTCCTCGAAGCCGGACGTCGCCCGCTCGATGAACGCCTCGTTGGCCAGGCCCGCGTGGATGATCTCCCGGCCGATCGCGTGCGCCATCGGGATGTCCGTGCCGACGTTCAGCCCGAGCCAGCTCTCCGCCCACTCGGCGGTGGAGGTGCGGCGCGGATCGACGGCGTACATCCGGGCGCCGTGGTGGATCCCCTTCAGCACGTGCTGGAAGAAGATCGGGTGCGCGAAGCGGGCGTTGGACCCCCACATCACGATGACGTCGGTGTCCTCGATCTCCTCGTACGAGGAGGTTCCGCCGCCGGAGCCGAACGCCGCCGACAGGCCCGCCACGCTCGGGGCGTGACAGGTGCGGTTGCAGGAGTCGACGTTGTTGGTGCCCATGACGACCCGGGCGAACTTCTGCGCCACGTAGTTCATCTCGTTGGTGGCGCGGGCGCAGGAGAACATCCCGAAGGCGCCGCGGTGCCGGGCCAGGCCCCGCGCCGCGCGCTCCAGCGCCTCCTCCCAGGTCGCCTGCCGGAAGGGCTCGTCGCGCGAGTCGCGCACGAGGGGGTGGGTGAGGCGGGTGTAGGTCTTCGGCTGCCGGCCGCGGTCGCGGTCGCGGCGGGACGGGCGTGGCGCATCGCTCATGCGGCGCTCCTCAGGGCGAGCAGGTCCGAGATGGCGTGCACGGTGCGCAGGGTGGGCACCTCCACGCCGGTGATCTCCGCCAGTTCCACGACGGCCGCGAGCAGCACGTCCAGTTCCAGCGGCTTGCCGCGCTCCAGGTCCTGGAGCGTGGAGGTGCGGTGGTCGCCGACCTTCTCCGCGCCCGCCAGCCGGCGTTCGATGGAGATCCCGACCTCGCAGCCGAGGGCGTCGGCGACCGAGAGCGTCTCGGTCATCATGATCTCGATGACCTTGCGGGTGCCGCCGTGCAGGCACATCTGCCGCATGGTGGCGCGGGCCAGCGCGCTGATCGGGTTGAAGGAGATGTTGCCGAGCAGCTTCAGCCAGATGTCGTTGCGCAGATCCGGTTCGACCGGGCACTTCAGCCCGCCGGTCTTCATGGCCTCGCTGAAGTCCAGACAGCGGGGCGACACACTGCGATCGGGCTCGCCGATGGAGAACCGGGTGCCCTCCAGATGCCGTACGACGCCCGGTCCTTCGAGTTCGGTGGCCGCGTACACCACACAGCCGATGGCCCGTTCGGGGGCGAGGACCGCGCTGACCGAGCCGCCCGGGTCGACGCTCTCGATCCGGTGGCCGTCGTAGGGCCCGCCGTGGCGGTGGAAGTACCACCACGGGATGCCGTTCTGGGCGGCGATCACCGCCGTCCGGTCGTGCAGCAGGGGATCGATCAGCGGCCCGCACGCCGCGTACGAATTGGCCTTCAGGCCCAGGAGGACGAAATCGACCGGGCCGATCTCGGCCGGGTCGTCGGTGGCATGGGGCCGCGCGACGAAGTCGCCGCGCGGGCTGAGCACCCTGACGCCGTGCTGCCTCATGGCCGCGAGATGCGGTCCACGGGCCACGAGATGCACATCGGCGCCCGCGCGGTGGAGCGCGGCACCGACATAGGCGCCGATCGCACCGGCACCGAGAACTGCGACTTTCACAAGGACAACTCCGTTCGGTTTGAGGGATACCGCGGAGGTGGTCGAAGAGAGACCCTGGGGTCGGGACCGAGCATGTCGAGAGCACGCCGAGAGCATGTCGACGGAATATTGTCTACAGTATGGAAGTTGGGCCGACAAGGGTCTGCGCAACGAGTCTCTGCGTCGGCCTGTTCACCGGTCCGTTCACCGCTCTGTGTGTCGGTCTGTGTGTCGGTCTGTTCGCCGGGCGTGCGTGTCGGCCTGTTCGCCGCGCCGGTGTGCTGCTCGCCGGGCCCGCGCGCACCGGTCCGTTCATCGGGTCTGCGTACCGGGCCTGTTCGGTGCGCTGTTCGTGCGCTGTTCGATTCGGTGACCGTTCGGCGCGCGGTGCGTACCGCTCATCGCACACGGCCCACGCCCCGCTGGGCAACACCCCCGGCCCGTCCCTAGCGTGCCGGATCATGAGTCCCCCCATCGCTCCCGCGGGCTGGAGCCGCTGGCTCGTTCCCCCCGCAGCGCTCTCCGTCCATCTCTCCATCGGCCAGGCCTACGCCTGGAGCGTGTTCAAGCCCCCGCTCGAATCCGCGCTCGGCCTCAGCGGCACCCAGAGCGCGCTGCCCTTCCAGCTCGGCATCGTGATGCTCGGCCTGTCCGCCGCGTTCGGCGGCACTTTGGTCGAGCGCAAGGGGCCGCGCTGGGCGATGACCGTCGCCCTGGTCTGCTTCTCGTCCGGATTCCTGCTCTCCGCGCTGGGCGCGGCCACCGAGCAGTACTGGCTGATCGTCCTCGGCTACGGCTTCGTCGGCGGCATCGGCCTCGGCATCGGCTACATCTCACCCGTCTCCACGCTGATCAAGTGGTTCCCGGACCGCCCCGGCATGGCCACCGGCATCGCCATCATGGGTTTCGGCGGCGGCGCGCTGATCGCCTCCCCGTGGTCCGCGTGGATGCTGGAGTCCTTCGGCACCGGCGGTGACGGCATCGCCCTGGCGTTCCTGATCCACGGCGTGGCGTACGCGGCGTTCATGACACTGGGTGTCCTGCTGGTACGGGTGCCCGCGGCGCCTGTTCCGGGGGCGCGGGGAGGTGGGGGAGATGTCCGATCAGCCCCCGCCGGCCCACGGATCTCCGCGAACCAGGCGATCCGCACCCCCCAGTTCTGGTGCCTGTGGATCGTCCTGTGCATGAACGTGACCGCGGGCATCGGCATTCTCGAAAAAGCCGCCCCCATGATCACCGACTTCTTCGCGGACACCTCGACGCCCGTCTCGGTGACGGCCGCCGCGGGCTTCGTCGCGCTGCTGTCGGCGGCGAACATGGCCGGCCGCATCGGCTGGTCCTCCGCCTCCGACCTGATCGGCCGCAAGAACATCTACCGCCTCTACCTCGGCGCGGGTGCGGTGATGTACGGCCTGATCGCGGTGTACGGCGACTCCTCCAAGCCGCTGCTCGTCCTGTGCGCGCTGGTCATCCTCTCCTTCTACGGCGGCGGGTTCGCGACGATCCCGGCCTATCTGAAGGACTTGTTCGGCACCTACCAGGTCGGCGCCATCCACGGCCGGCTGCTCACCGCCTGGTCCACCGCCGGGGTGCTCGGACCGCTGATCGTCAACTGGATCGCCGACCGGCAGGAGGCCGCCGGGAAGACCGGCGCGTCCCTGTACGGGCTGTCGTTCCTCATCATGATCGGGCTGCTGGCCATCGGCTTCGTCGCCAATGAGCTGGTCCGTCCCGTGCATGCCGGGCACCACGCCACCGACGCCGTGGAAACCACCGGCATCACCGACGCCGCTGAAGCCACCGGCACCACAGATGCCACCAGCACCACCGGCACCACAGATGCCACCGGCACCACCAGCAAGGAGGCCGTCGATGTCCGGCGACAGCAGCCAGAGTCCGCCTGACCGCCGCCCGCTGATCGTCCTCGCCTGGGTCTGGGTGGGGGCGCCGCTGGCGTACGGGATCTATGAGCTGGTCCGGAAGGCCGGCCAGCTGTTCACCGGGTAGCGGCCCGGCCGCCCGCCGGTCCGGGTGGCGGCCCGGCTCTCCACGGGTGGCGCCTCGCGGCTGTCCGGCGGGTCGGGCCTCGGGCGCGGGGGCGCGGACGCCGTGCGGGGCGCTCCGGGCGCTGACCGAAGCCGACAACTCGGACCGCCGAATCCTGTGGCATCCCGTGCCGTGATACCCGTGAGTCACTGATCAGACTGGTGCATCCCGCTACCCGGAACCCGAGGGGGCCCACCAGCCATGAACGGCTCGCGCATCGCCGCAGTCGGCCACTACCAGCCCGCCAAGGTGCTCACCAACGAGGATCTGGCGGGCCTGGTCGACACCAGTGACGAGTGGATCCGCAGCCGGGTCGGCATCCGCACCCGGCACATCGCGGGCCCCGACGAGCCGGTGGACGAACTCGCCGCGCACGCCGCCGCCAAGGCGCTCGCCGCGGCCGGGCTCGGCCCCGAGGCCATCGATCTGGTGCTGGTCGCCACCTCCACCGCCATCGACCGCTCGCCCAACATGGCCGCCCGCGTCGCCGCCCGGCTGGGCATCCCCTCGCCCGCCGCGATGGACGTCAACGTGGTGTGCGCCGGCTTCACCCACGCCCTCGCCACCGCCGACCACACCCTGCGGGCCGGTGCCGCCCGGCGGGCCCTGGTGATCGGCGCCGACAAGATGTCCGACGTCGCGGACTGGACCGACCGCACGACCTGCGTCCTGGTCGGCGACGGGGCCGGCGCCGCGGTCGTCGAGGCCGACGAGGGCCCCGCCGGTGAGCGGCCCGGCATCGGGCCGGTGCTGTGGGGCTCGGTGCCGGAGATGGGACACGCCGTACGGATCGAGGGCACCCCGTCCCGGTTCGCCCAGGAGGGCCAGGCCGTCTACCGCTGGGCCACCACCCAGCTGCCGCCGCTCGCCCGCGCCGCCTGCGAACGCGCCGGGCTCACCCCCGCCGACCTCGCGGCCATCGTCCTGCACCAGGCCAATCTCCGGATCATCGAACCGCTCGCCGCGCGGATCGGCGCCGTCAACGCCGTCGTCGCCCGGGATGTCACCGTCTCCGGCAACACCTCCGCCGCGAGCATCCCGATGGCCCTGTCCAAGCTGGTCGAGCGGGGCGAGATCACCTCCGGGGACCCGGTGCTGCTGTTCGGGTTCGGGGGCAATCTGTCGTACGCCGGACAGGTCGTCCGCTGCCCGTGAGGTAGGGCCGGTGACGTAGGCCGTGACGTATTGCACGTTCGGGCGGCACCGGCTGTGACATGGGGCGAAGTGTCATGTGACGCGGTCAACTTCCTCATTCCCTGGTATTTGTGCGCCGTAGACTGTAGACGAAAGACAATCGATACTGACTTTGCAAGGTCATGACGGTTTGCGGCATGACGCTTTGCTGAGTCACACCGGCTGTTAACCCGGCTGTCATTGGTGCAGTGCCTGCCGAGGAGGGGGACCGCGATGCTGTCGACAGGACTGCCGCAGGGGGCCGTGCCCAAGCTGGAGCGCCCCGGCCCATTGCGTGATCGCGTCTACGAGGCGCTGCTCGAACTCATCACCACCCGCGCGCTCCAACCCGGCCAGCATCTGGTCGAGAGCGAACTCGCCGGTCACCTCGGCGTGTCGCGTCAACCGGTACGGGAGGCGCTCCAGCGGCTGAACACCGAGGGGTGGGTCGATCTGCGCCCCGCCCAGGGCGCGTTCGTCCATGAGCCCACCGAGGAGGAGGCCGACCAGCTGCTGACGGTCCGTACGCTCCTGGAGGCCGAGGCCGCCCGGCTCGCCGCCGCCAACACCACCAGTGCCGGGGTCGCCGTGCTGGAGGAGCTGTGCGCCGAGGGCGAGCGGGCCGTGTCCGCCGACGACGTGGACGCGGCCGTGCTGCTCAACGCCCGCTTCCACGCCAAGGTCATGGAGCTGGCCGGCAACGCCGTCCTCGCCGAACTCGCCCACCAGGTCGACCGCCGGGTGCGCTGGTACTACGCCCCGGTCGCCCGCCAGCGGGGCCGCCAGTCCTGGATCGAGCACCGCGAACTCATCGCGGCGATCACCGCCCGTGACGAACAGCGCGCCACCCACATCATGCGCGCCCACACCGAACACACCCGCAAGTCGTACCACGCCCGCCCGCGCGACTAGGGAGGGTCGGCACGGGGGCGCGGGGCTCGTTCCCGGCGCCCCCCTGCTCTGCGTGGCGCGGAGTGTGTTGACTGGCGTGGCGTGTGTTGAATGGCGTGGCGTGGTGCCGGGCCGTCGGTGCTTCGTGCTCCCATGACGGCGCGGCCCGGCACGGCGTGTCGCGTCCGTGGGGGCCCGGCGTGCCATGCATACCGCCACCGCGTTCACGCCTCCGGCGGCCGACGCTCCAGCACCGCCTGCGTCTGCGTCGTACGGCCCACCGCGCGCCCCTCGTCGTCGGACAGCTCCGTCTGTACGACGACGAAGGAGCGGCCCGCGTGGACCGGGCGGGCCACGGCACGGACCGTGCCCGAGCGGACCGCGCGGAAGAAATGGGTGCTCGACTCCACCGTGGAGGTCGCCGCGCCCGGCGGCAGTGCCAGGAACGCGCAGACCGCGCCCGCCGTGTCGGCCAGGGTCATCAGCGCGCCCCCGTGCAGGGCGCCCCCGAGCGTGCACAGCCGGGGAGCCCAGCCGAGCCGAGCCACCACCCGGTCCGGCCCCGCCTCCGTGAGCGTCACACCCAGACCGGCGGCGAAGGGGACGGCGGCGAGCAGGGCGCCCGGGTCGGGCGGGGTGCTGGGCGTGGGCTCGGCGAGGCCGTGGGCGGTGGTAGGGCCCGCGCCAGCTACGGCGGCGGCGGTATGGCCGGGTTTGCCGGTGCCGGGCGTGGCGGTGTGCGCGGGTGCGTCGGGCTGGTCGGGCTGGTCGGACATCGTCGGTCGGGCGGGCATGACGAAGCGAACCTCCGAGGTGCGGAGCCGGGGCGCCTCACTGTCCCCGCCCCCGCCGCCTCCGTCGATTACCCGGGAGGTAATGCCCCATCTCGGACACCTCACCCTCTCTTTGTCCTGTCAGTGGAAAAAGTGAATGGCAATCTCTGCGCAAGTTCTTCCCCAACGCGGCAGCCACTGCTACGTTCCCCTCGAAAGCCAGACGGAGACAGCCGATTCGAGGCGGGGAGGGGTTCGTGAGACGTATGACGGCGCGACCCGCTAACGGCCATCAGGCCAGGTTGCTGAAGCTCTTGCGCGACGGCGGCCCCAACTCCCGGGCCCAGCTCGGGGACCAGATCGACCTCTCCCGGTCGAAGCTGGCGGTCGAGGTGGACCGGTTGCTGGAGACCGGCCTGGTGGTGGCCGACGGACTCGCCGCCTCGCGCGGTGGCCGACGGTCCCACAACATCCGGCTCAACCCGGGGCTGCGTTTCCTCGGCGTCGACATCGGCGCCACCTCGATAGACGTCGCCGTCACCAACGCCGAACTGGAGATCCTGGGCCACATCAACCAGCCCATGGAGGTGCGCGAGGGACCCGTCGCGGTCTTCGAGCAAGCCCTGGCCATGGCCGCCAAACTCAAGGCGTCCGGGCTGGTCGAAGGGTTCGACGGAGCCGGCATCGGCGTACCGGGACCGGTCCGCTTCCCCGAGGGTGTCCCCGTGGCGCCCCCGATCATGCCGGGCTGGGACGGCTTCCCCGTACGGGAGGCGCTCAGCCAGGAACTCGGCTGCCCGGTGATGGTCGACAACGACGTGAACCTGATGGCGATGGGGGAGCAGCACGCGGGCGTCGCACGCTCCGTGGGTGACTTCCTCTGCGTCAAGATCGGTACCGGTATCGGCTGCGGGATCGTCGTCGGCGGTGATGTCCACCGCGGTACGACGGGCAGCGCGGGCGACATCGGGCACATCCAGGCCGTGCCCGACGGACGTCCGTGCGCCTGTGGCAACCGGGGGTGCCTGGAGGCCCACTTCAGCGGTGCCGCGCTCGCGCGGGACGCGCTGGAGGCGGTCCAGCAGGGACGCTCACCGGAACTCGCGGCCCGGCTGGAGGCGAACGGCACGCTCAGCGCCGTCGATGTCGCCGCCGCGGCCTCGGCGGGGGACGCCACCGCCCTCGATCTGATCAGGGAGGGCGGCAATCACGTCGGCCAGGTCATCGCCGGCCTGGTCAGCTTCTTCAACCCGGGTCTGGTGGTGATCGGCGGCGGAGTGACCGGCCTCGGCCACAATCTGCTCGCCGCGATCCGCACCCAGGTCTACCGCCAGTCGCTGCCTCTGGCGACCGGCAATCTGCCCATCGTGCTCGGTGAACTCGGCCCCACCGCCGGAGTCATCGGCGCCGCCCGGCTGATCAGCGATCACCTGTACTCACCCGCGTAAGCACGCTCACTCGCAATCATCCGCGTAAGCACGCTCACTCGTACTCACCCGCGTAAGCACGCTCACTCGCAATCACCCGCGTCAGCAACTTCTCACGTCGACCGTGTCCCTCGCGGCTGACGGTCGGTCCGCGTAAGTCACTCGTGTCAGCAGTCTGCCCGCACCTTTGGCGTCACGCACCGCCGCACTGTGATGTGCCCTTTTCGCACACCTTTCTCGCTCTAGCTATGCCCATTTATATCCAGTTATGCCCTGTAACCGGCCCGCTTGCCCGCCGAGGGGAACCCACATGGCACCAGAACCACCGCTGCTCAGCATGTCCGGTATCACCAAGTCGTTCCCCGGCGTCCGGGCCCTCGACGGTGTCGACCTCGATGTCCTCGCCGGTGAAGTGCACTGCCTGCTCGGCCAGAACGGGGCCGGCAAATCCACCCTGATCAAAGTGCTCGCCGGGGCCCACCAGCCCGACGGCGGCACCATCAGCTGGCGCGGCGAGCCCGTCACCCTGCGCTCGCCGATCGCGGCCATGAGCCTCGGCATCGCCACCATCTACCAGGAACTCGACCTGGTGGAACACCTGTCCGTCGCCGAGAACGTCCACCTGGGCCACGAACCCACGGCCGCCGGATTCGTCGTACGACGCGGTACCGCCCGCGCCTCGACGGCCAAGCTCCTCAAGCGACTCGGGCACCCGGAGATCGATCCGGCCCGGCTGGTGGGGGAGTTGTCGGCGGCGCACAAGCAGATCGTGTCGATGGCACGGGCGTTGTCCCACGACGTACGGCTGATCGTGATGGACGAGCCGTCCGCCGCGCTCGACCCCGACGAGGTGGACAACCTCTTCCGGATCGTGGCCGATCTGACCGCCGACGGGGTCGCCGTCGTCTACATCTCGCACCGCCTGGAGGAGATCCGCCGGATCGGTGACCGGGTGACCGTCCTCAAGGACGGCCGCGCGGTGGCCGGCGGACTGCCCGCCGAGTCGACGCCCACCAAGGACGTCGTGGCGCTGATGACCGGCCGCAACGTCGAGTACGTCTTCCCCGAGCGGCCCACCGCACCGCCGTCCGGCGAGCCGCTGCTCCAGGTGCGGGGGCTGGCCCGGCAGGGCGAGTTCGAGCCCTTCGACCTGAGCGTGCGGCCCGGCGAGATCGTCGGACTCGCGGGACTCGTCGGCTCCGGCCGCTCCGAGATCCTGGAGACCATCTACGGGGCCCGCAAGGCGACGGCCGGTCAGGTCCTGGTCGACGGCCAGGTGTTGCGGCCGGGCAGCGTACGCGCCGCCGTGCGCGCCGGACTCGGGCTCGCGCCCGAGGAACGCAAGGCGCAGGGCCTGCTGATGCTGGAGTCCGTCACCCGCAATGTGTCGGTCTCCTCCATGTCCCGCTTCGCCACCGTCGGCTGGATCGACCGGGGCGCCGAGTTCAAGGCAGCCCGAGCCGCCGTCCGCGAGCTGTCGCTGCGGCCCGACAACCCCTCGGTGCCGATCCGCACCCTGTCCGGTGGCAACCAGCAAAAGGCCGTACTCGCCCGCTGGCTGCTGCGCGGCTGCCGGGTCCTGCTGCTCGACGAACCCACCCGCGGTGTCGACGTCGGCGCCCGCGCCGAGTTGTACGCGGTCGTGCGCCGCCTGGCCGACGAGGGCCTCGCCGTCCTCCTCGTGTCCAGCGAGGTGCCCGAGGTGCTCGGCCTCGCCGACCGTGTCCTGGTGCTCAGGGAAGGCCGGGTCGTGCATACCGCGCCCGCCCGTGAGCTGGACGAACACCGCGTACTCGACCTAGTGATGGAAGGAAGCCCGGCGTCATGACGCAGCCCGTCTCCCCGCCGCGGGAGAGCACCGACAAGGCGCCGCCGGTGAGCGGACGCCCCGCCTGGAGCGCCACGCTGTTCCGCGCCGATGTGCGCACCCTGTCGCTGCTCGGCGTGCTCGCCGCGCTGATCCTGATCGGCGGTATCACCAAGCCCGATCAGTTCCTCGACACCCGTAATCTCCAGCTCGTCCTGACCCAGGCGTCGATCATCGGTGTCGTCGTGGTCGGGATGACCTTCGTCATCATCTCCGGCGGCATCGATCTGTCCGTCGGCGCGATCGTGGCACTCGCCTCGGTCTGGGCGACGACGGTGGCGACCCAGGAGTACGGTTTCTTCGGCATCCTGTTCACGGCGGTGATCGTCGGCGTAGGCTGCGGCCTGGTCAACGGGGTGCTGATCGCGTACGGCGGGATGGTGCCGTTCATCGCCACCCTCGCCATGCTGGCCTCGGCGCGCGGACTCGCGCTCCAGATCACCGACGGCAAGACGCAGATCGTCACCGTCCCCAGCGTGCTGGACCTCGGTGAGCGCGACGCCTACATCCTGGGCATCCCGCCGCTGGTGCTGGTCTTCGCCGCGGTCACCATCGCCGGCTGGCTGGTGCTCAACCGGACCACGTTCGGCCGCCGTTCGGTCGCCGTCGGCGGCAACGCGGAGGCCGCCCGGCTCGCCGGGATCGATGTCCGCCGCCAGCGGCTGTATCTGTACCTGCTGTCCGGGCTGTGCTGCGGCATCGCCGCGTTCCTGCTGATCATCCTGGCCGGCTCGGGCCAGAACACCAACGGCAATCTCTACGAACTCGACGCCATCGCCGCGGCGATCATCGGCGGCACGCTGCTCAGCGGCGGCCGGGGCACGATCGTCGGCTCGGTGCTCGGTGTCCTGATCTTCACCACGATCACCAACATCTTCGCCCTGAACAACCTGCAGAGCGACGTCCAGCAGATCGCCAAGGGCGCGATCATCGTCGCCGCCGTGCTGGTCCAGCGCCGTACCGCGAGCACGACTTGAGGAAAGGGTTCCCCACCATGCAGAACACCCCGGGAAGATTCACCAGCCGCAGAGGCATGCTCTTCGGGAGCGCCGCTGTCGGGGCCGGTGTCCTCCTCTCCGCCTGTACCAGCAACGAGTCCTCGGACGACGCCCCGGCCGCCAACGACGCCCCGGCCGCGTCCGACAGCCCCGGCAAGCCGGTCACCATCGGCTTCGCCGGCCCGCAGGCCGACCACGGCTGGCTCAACGCGATCAACGAGAACGCCAAGAGCCGCGCCGCGACGTACGAGGATGTGACGCTGGAGATCACCGAGGGCTCCAACGACACCGCCGCGCAGATCGGCCAGATCGAGACGCTGATCAACAAGAAGGTCGACGTCCTGGTCATCCTGCCCGCCGACGGCAAGGCGCTCACCCAGGTCGGGCTCTCGGCCATGCAGGCCGGCATCCCGGTGGTCAACCTCGACCGGGTCTTCAACTCCCCGCAGGCGTACCGCTGCTGGATCGGCGGCGACAACTACGGCATGGGCCTGAACGCCGGGCACTACATCGGCGAGCGGCTCAAGGACAAGGCGAACGCCAAGGTCATCGAGCTGGCCGGGGTGGACGCCCTGGAGCTGACCCGGCAGCGTACGCAGGGCTTCGACGACGCCCTGAAGAACTACCCGAACATCGAGAAGGTGGCCCGTCAGGCGGCCGACTTCACCGTCGAGTCCGGGCAGGCCAAGATGGCCCAGATGCTTCAGGCGCAGTCGCAGTTCGACGCCCTGTGGAACCACGACGACGACCAGGGCGTGGGCGCGCTGCGCGCCATCGAGCAGGCCGGGCGGGACGAGTTCCTGATGGTCGGCGGCGCGGGGGCGCTCTCCGCGTTCGAGGCGATCAAGCAGGACAACGGTGTGCTCAAGGCGACGGTGCTGTACCCGCCGACCATGGCCGCCTCCGCCATCGACCTCGCCCGCGCCCTCGGCCAGGGCAAGGGCGTCGGCGGGATGGCCGAGTTCGAGATCCCGGCGTCCGTGACCCTGTACTCCGCCGTGGTCGACAAGACCAACGTCGACCAGTACATGCCCACCGGGTTCAAGTAGGGCCCACGGGGCGGCCGACCGCCGGGACCGGGACCGGGGTCGGGGGCGGGGTCGGGTCTGCGCCGCCGCCGCCGAGGCCGGGGGCGCGGGCCGCGACCCGCGTCGCCGGGGTGACTCGGGTGGCGGGTCCTGCGGCGCCGGGTGGTCCGGGCGGTGGGTCCTGCGACATCGGGGTGACTCGGACGACGGGGCCTGTGATGCCGGGTGATCCGGGTGGCGGAACTTGCGGCGCCGGGGTGGTCCGGGTCGTGGGTTCTGCGATGCCGGGTGATCCGGACGACGGGACCCGCGACGCCGGGGTGACCCGGACGACGGGTCCTGCGGGGCCGATTGACCGGGCCCGCCCGCACACGAGGGGCGGACGGGCCCTGGGCCGGGCACCGGCCCCCTGGACGGGCCGGGCGGGGAGTCTGGGAGTTCTCCCCGCCCGGTCCTGGGGGCGGCGTGGGTGCGCCGGTCGGTTGTCCGGCTTCGGGTCGGGGCGTGCCGGTCGGGTTGGGGCCGGGGTGCTGTCCGGTCCTGGGCCCGGGAGGCGTGCCGTGGGCTTGGCGTCCGTAGGTGCGCTTTGGGCTCGGAGTCCGGGCGGGACCCGGCTCGGGGTTCGGGGGCGTCGCCGGGGCCGAAGTCCGGGTGACCGCTCGGACCCGGGTCCGGGGATGCCGCCAGGGTCCGGCCCGGGTCCGCTCGGATCGGTGATCCGCAGGGCGGCGCCGGGACGGTCGTACGGGCGACGCCTCCGGGGAAACCCGGACGGTGACTCCGAAGCGGTCGGGCACTACCCGCCAGGGCTTCCAGGGCCGCCTCCGGGGCATTCCGGCACCACCCGCCGGGGCTTCGAGGGCGACCTCCGGGGCACCTCGGCACCCCGCCCGCCGGGGTTCCGAGGGCCACCTCGGCACCACCGGGCCCCCGGGGGGACCTCGGCACCACCACCGGGCCCCCGGGGGCGACCTCGGGGCCACCCGGGGCACCACCCCCGGAGCCCGGGAAAGGAGCCCCGGGAACGTTCCGGGCGCCGCCACCCCGGAGGGCCCGGCCGGTGACCGCAAGTGGCCCGGCCGGTGACCCGGAAACCCTCCGGGTCAGGTCTCAGGGGCGGGACGGGGGACGCCTCAGGGACGGTTCGTGGTCCGCAAGGGCGGAGGCCGGCGATCTCCTGGGGCGATCCCCCAGGGCGTCCCCGGAGCCGCCCGGGACCCGGGGGGGGGGGCGCCCGCGCGGGGGGGGGGCGGGGGGTGGGCGATCTCGCCCGCGGGGGCGGGGCGGCGGGGGCGCGGGCGGGCGGCGGGGGGCGCGCGCGGGC
>NZ_JBHYUG010000119.1:0-13643 GCF_042749375.1 Streptomyces sp. NPDC059477
CCGCCCGATCCCTGACGCACGTGCGGACGACCCGGCCCGCGTACGGACCGATCAGCTCTCCTACGATCAAGAGACCCTGACCAGGAGTGAGTACCTCCATGAAGACGATCGACGAACTTCTCGCCGACGGCGTGGACGGCAAGCGGGTCTTCGTCCGCGCCGACCTCAATGTGCCGATGGCGGACGGCCTCATCACCGACGACGGCCGCATCCGGGCCGTGCTCCCGACCGTCAAGGCGCTGGCCGACGCGGGCGCCAAGGTGGTCGTCGCCTCCCATCTGGGCCGTCCCAAGGGGCCCCAGGACCTGAAGTTCTCCCTGCTCCAGGCCGCCGAGCGGCTCGCCGAACTGCTCGGCGCCCCGGTCGCGTTCGCCCAGGACACCGTGGGCCCCGCCGCCCACGACGCGGTGAACGGCCTCCAGCCCGGCCAGGTCGCGGTGATCGAGAACCTGCGCTTCAACCCCGGTGAGACGGCCAAGGACGAGACCGAGCGCGGCGAGTTCGCCGACCGCCTCGCCGCCCTCGCGGACGTCTACGTCGGCGACGGCTTCGGCGCGGTCCACCGCAGGCACGCCTCCGTCTACGACCTCCCCGCCCGGCTGCCGCACTACGCGGGCCACCTCATCGCCACCGAGGTCGGCGTCCTGAAGAAGCTCACCGAGGACGTCAAGCGCCCCTACGTCGTCGTGCTCGGCGGCGCCAAGGTCTCCGACAAGCTCGCCGTGATCGACGAACTGCTCGGCAAGGCCGACCGCATCCTGATCGGCGGCGGCATGGCCTACACCTTCCTCAAGGCCCAGGGCCACGAGATCGGCACGTCGCTGGTCCAGGAGGACCAGCTCCCGGCGGTCCTGGAGTACATCGAGCGCGCCGCGAAGACCGGCGTCGAACTGGTCCTGCCGGTCGACACCCTGGTCTCCCGCGCCTTCCCCGACCTGTCGGCCAAGGCCCCCACGCACCCCGACACCGTCGCCGCGGACGCCGTCCCCGCCGACGCCATGGGCCTGGACATCGGCCCGGAGACCCGCAAGCTGTACGCCTCGAAACTCGCCGACGCCGCCACCGTCTTCTGGAACGGCCCCATGGGCGTCTTCGAGCACCCCGACTACGCCGAGGGCACCAAGGCGGTCGCCCAGGCCCTTCTCGACTCCCCGGGCTTCACCGTGGTCGGCGGCGGCGACTCCGCCGCGGCCGTACGCACCCTGGGCTTCGACGAGAGCGCATTCGGTCACATCTCGACCGGTGGCGGCGCCTCCCTCGAATACCTTGAGGGCAAGACGCTCCCCGGCCTCGCCGCACTGGAGGACTGACCCCGCATGACCACCCGTACGCCGCTGATGGCGGGCAACTGGAAGATGAACCTCAACCACCTGGAGGCCATCGCCCACGTCCAGAAGCTCGCCTTCGCCCTCGCCGACAAGGACTACGAGGCCGTCGAGGTCGCCGTCCTGCCGCCCTTCACCGACCTGCGCTCCGTACAGACCCTGGTCGACGGCGACAAGCTGAAGATCAGGTACGGCGCCCAGGACATCTCGGCACACGACTCCGGCGCCTACACCGGCGAGATCTCCGGCCCGATGCTCGCCAAGCTGAAGTGCACCTACGTCGCGATCGGTCACTCCGAGCGCCGGCAGTACCACGCCGAGACCGACGAGATCGTCAACGCCAAGGTCAAGGCCGCCCACAAGCACGGCCTCACCCCGATCCTGTGCGTCGGCGAGGAACTCGACGTCCGCGAGGCGGGCAACCATGTCGCCCACACCCTCGCCCAGGTCGAGGGCGGCCTGAAGGACGTCACCGCCGAGCAGGCCGAGACCATCGTGATCGCCTACGAGCCGGTCTGGGCCATCGGCACCGGCAAGGTCTGCGGCGCCGCCGACGCCCAGGAGGTCTGCGGGGCGATCCGCGGCAAGCTCGCCGAGCTGTACTCCCAGGACGTCGCCGACGCGGTCCGGATCCAGTACGGCGGCTCGGTCAAGGCCGGGAACGTCGCCGAGATCATGGCGCAGACCGACATCGACGGAGCCCTGGTCGGCGGGGCCTCGCTCGACGCGGAGGAGTTCGTCAAGATCGTCCGGTTCCGTGATCAGTGACCGTTCCCGCCGCTCATGTCCGTGATCGCCGATGCGCGATCAGTGAGTAGGCGGTAGCGGCGATACGTCGTACCCTTGCGGGGGCCGTAGGCTTGCCGGAGAGCACGCAAGGCTCACCGGACGGGCTCCGGCCCCCGTCGTCGTCGATCCAGATCCGAGGAAGTTGGTCCAGCCGTGGTTATGGGGTTCTCGATCGCCCTGATCGTCTTCAGCCTGCTGATGATGCTGCTGGTGCTGATGCACAAGGGGAAGGGCGGCGGCCTCTCCGACATGTTCGGTGGCGGTATGCAGTCCTCCGTCGGCGGCTCCTCGGTCGCCGAGCGCAACCTCGACCGCATCACCCTGGTCGTCGGTCTGCTGTGGCTCGCGAGCATCATCGTCCTCGCCCTGCTCATGAAGCTGGACTGACCCCGCCGCCAACCCGATCCCCACGTAACGCCCCATGTTCGGTACGCGCTCCTGAGCGCGGCCTATCATGGGGCTTGCGTCTAGGTGTGGGGTCTGTAACTCCTCTCACTGGACGCGCGTTGGGCCTTACGTAGACTGAGGCGCTCGCGGCGGAGCGAAGCCGACTCGCTTCGCGGCACCATCACGCAGGGAGTTACGACCGTGGCAAGTGGCAACGCGATCCGAGGAAGCCGGGTCGGGGCGGGGCCGATGGGCGAGGCCGAGCGCGGCGAGTCCGCGCCCCGGCTGCGCATCTCCTTCTGGTGCTCCAACGGGCACGAGACCCAGCCCAGCTTCGCCAGCGACGCGCAGGTGCCCGAGACCTGGGACTGCCCGCGCTGCGGCTTCCCGGCCGGGCAGGACCGGGACAACCCGCCGGACCCGCCGCGCACCGAGCCGTACAAGACCCACCTGGCGTACGTACGGGAGCGGCGCAGCGACGCGGACGGCGAGGCGATCCTCGCCGAGGCGCTCGCCAAACTGCGGGGCGAGATCTAGGGATTCGAGACCGGCCGGGTACCCACGGGTGTCCGGCCGGAGCTGCGTGGAGCGGGTCCCGGCCTGGGCTAGGTTGGGACCATGAACGCAGACGCCCGTATCCGCCTTCACCAGACGCCCGAGTGGACCGCTCTGAGCAAGCATCGCGAGCAGCTCGCGGACACCCATCTGCGGGATCTCTTCGCGGCCGACCCCGCGCGCGGCACCGGCTACACGCTCCAGGTCGGCGATCTCCACGTCGACTACTCCAAGCACCTCGTCACGGACGAGACACTGCGGCTGCTGCGCGAGCTGGCCGCCGCCACCGATGTCTTCGGGCTGCGGGACGCCATGTTCCGCGGCGAGAAGATCAACACCACCGAGGACCGGGCGGTGCTGCACACCGCGCTGCGCGCCCCACGGGACGCGGTGATCGAGGTCGACGGCGAGAACGTCGTCCCCCAGGTGCACGCCGTCCTGGACAAGATGGCGGACTTCGCGGACCGGGTGCGCTCGGGCGCCTGGACCGGCCACACCGGCAAGCGGATCAGGAACGTCGTCAATATCGGCATCGGCGGCTCCGACCTGGGCCCGGCCATGGCCTACGAGGTGCTGCGGGCCTTCACCGACCGGGCCCTCACCGTCCGCTTCGTCTCCAACGTCGACGGCGCCGATCTGCACGAGGCGACCCGTGACCTGGATCCCGCCGAGACGCTGTTCATCATCGCGTCCAAGACCTTCACCACCATCGAGACGGTCACCAACGCCACCTCCGCCCGTACCTGGCTGCTCGCCGCCCTCGGTGACGACAGCGCCGTCGCGAAGCACTTCGTGGCACTGTCCACGAACGCGGGCAAGGTCGCGGAGTTCGGCATCGACACCGCCAACATGTTCGAGTTCTGGGACTGGGTCGGTGGGCGCTACTCGTACGACTCGGCCATCGGCCTGTCCCTGATGATCGCCATCGGCCCGGACCGCTTCCGGGAGATGCTCGCCGGCTTCCACGTCATGGACGAGCACTTCCGCACCGCGCCCGCCGAGGCCAACCTCCCGCTGCTGCTGGGCCTGTTGGGCATCTGGTACGGCAATTTCCATGACGCCCAGTCGCATGCCGTACTGCCCTACTCGCACTACCTGTCGAAGTTCACCGCCTATCTCCAGCAGCTCGACATGGAGTCCAACGGCAAGTCC
This sequence comes from Streptomyces sp. NPDC059477, assembly GCF_042749375.1. Classification (NCBI taxonomy): domain Bacteria; kingdom Bacillati; phylum Actinomycetota; class Actinomycetes; order Kitasatosporales; family Streptomycetaceae; genus Streptomyces; species Streptomyces sp. NPDC059477. The sequence goes on from NZ_JBHYUG010000119.1 coordinate 4,209, forward strand.
GTGGACCGTGACGGGCATGAAGTGGCGTGGCAGACGGGCCCGGTGGTGTGGGGCACGCCGGGCACCAACGGGCAGCACGCGTATTACCAGCTCATCCACCAGGGAACCAAGCTGATTCCGGCCGACTTCATCGGCTTCGCCGAGCCGGTGGCCGAGCTGAGCGATGAACTCAAGGCGCAGCACGACCTGCTGATGGCCAATTTCTTCGCCCAGACCCAGGCGCTGGCCTTCGGCAAGACGCCCGCGGAGGTTCGGGCCGAGGGGGTCCCGGAGGAACTGGTCGCCCACAAGACGTTCAAGGGCAACCACCCGACGACCACGATCCTCGCCCGCGAGCTGACCCCGTACGTCCTCGGTCAGCTGATCGCGCTGTACGAGCACAAGGTGTTCGTGCAGGGCGCCGTGTGGAACATCGACTCCTTCGACCAGTGGGGCGTCGAGCTGGGCAAGGTCCTCGCCAAGCGGGTGGAACCGGCGCTCACCGAGGGCACCGAGGTCCCCGGCCTGGACGAGTCGACGAAGGCCCTGGTGGCGACGTACCGGGGGCTGCGCGGGCGCGACTGATCCCCCCCCGAGGGAGGCGGAAGGTCCTGTCGTCCGCCCCCCGGGCGGGCCTGGCCGGTGCTCCCGGTGGTACCGGGTGGAGGCCCTCGCGCTGAATGGGCTCGGTCCCGGTGCGGAGGCGGGCCGGTGGAGGCACCGGCCCGCCTCTAACGGCCAACCCGCCGCCGGTCGGCTCCGCCGTCGCCCCCCCCACACAAGGCCCCTGCCGGGACCCATCCCGCCGGCAGCCTCCCCATGGCCCGCCACCGGCTGCCGAACTCCCTCAACCTGGCCGCCTGAAACCACCCGCCACAGACCCGTCGGCTGATCGACGCCTCCAGCCTCTCCACCGCCACGGCTACCGGGCACCACCGGCCACGCGGCCCGCCGTCAGCCCGCCGGACCGACCCACGCCCCCGCGAAGCCCCCGCCGGGCTGAGCACATGGGTGGTTTCAGGCGACCGCGCTGAGGGAGTCCGCCAGGCGGTGGCGGGCCGCTCGGGCCGCCGGGAGGGCCGCCAGGGCGAGGGCGCCCAGGACCGCGGCGGCGGCCAGGAGCAGGAGGAACGGGGGCGGGGGGCCCTCGGCTATGCCCGCGCCGATGCCGCTGGAGCGGCCCTGGGCGTCGATCAGCCAGTGGGAGAGGGGCAGGCCCAGGCCCGTGGCGAGGAGGACGGCGGTCAGGGCCGTGCAGCCGGTCGCGGTGACCGTGATCGCGGTGATCTGGCGGGGGGACAGGCCGATGGCCTTCAGGGCCAGCAGATCGCGTTCGCTCTCGCGGACCGTGCCGCCTATCGCGGTGAGCAGTTCGATCAGCCCTATGAGCGCGAGCACGGCGATCAGGCCGAGGACCACCCCGCGCAGCGTGGCGAGACCGTCCACCGGGCTGGTGACCGTGTGCACCTCCAGATGGCCGTCCCCGGCGTCGGCCAGCCGGGCGGCGACCACGTCCGGGTCGGCGCCGGGCGCCAGCCGCACCTGGTGCAGCGTCGGGCGCAGCGCCGGGTCGTTCTCGCGCAGGGTGTCCAGCGAGGTGGTGATCACCCGGCCGGCGTTCTCCGGCTCGATGCTGCGGCCCACGATGTGCAGCACCTGGGGCTGGTCGCCGACCGTCATCCGTACCCAGTCGCCCACCCGGACATCGAGGAGGTCCAGCAGGCCCTGACCGGCCACCGCCTCGTCCGGGCCGATCGCGCGGCGGCCCTCGGCGAGCGTGTACGGGTAGGGGTCCTCGCGGGTGCCCAGGCCCCGCAGGGCGATCGTCGCGGTCTGGCCGGGGACCAGCGCGGCCACCTCCACACCCGGGTACGCGTCGGTGACCTGCGGGTCGCGGCCCAGCAGGGCGCGGGTGCCGGTCTCGGTGAGGGTGGCGTCGGCGCGGACGGTGAGCGCGGCCGGCAGTCCGACGCTCTCGGGCTCGCCGTGGAAGCGGTCGATGGTGGTCCAGGCGCTCATCGCCACCACGATCAGCAGCAGCGGCAGGGTCAGCCGGCCGACCGTGGCCAGCGAGCGGCGACGACGGGTGAACGCCGTGTGCCAGCCGAGCACCAGCGCGGGCGGCAGCCGCAGCCCCAGCGCCCGCCGGGCCGCCCGCGACAGCCGCCCGCCCGCCGGGGCGGCCGGGCGGGGCACCGGCACCGGGGGGATCCGCCCCGCACGCCAGGCGGCGAGCCCGGTGGTCGCGCCGATGAACAGCACCGCCAGCGCGGGCGCCGCGAACAGCGTGACGGTGTGCCCGGGCAGCCCCTGCCACACCCCGACCGCGACCCCGAGCCGCCCCGGGACGCGGCTGCCGAGCGCCTCGGTGAGCGCGGCGGCCACCAGCGCGCCGAGCAGCGCGTAGGCGAGATGCTGGAGCAGGAAGACCCGTACCACCTGGGCGGGCGTGAAGCCGATCGCCTTGAGGACGGCGATGTCCCGCAGATGGCCGCGGATACGGGTGCTGATCGCGCCGTGCACGGCGAGTCCGGCGGCGAACAGCGCGCCGAGCCCGAACAGCCCCAGCACCTGCCCGAGCAGCCGGTTGTCGCCCTGTGCCTCGGACTGGGCCTGCTCCCAGGTGGTCACCTCGCCGATCGCGCCGGTGCCCAGCACGGTGACCGCGCGCTGGACGGCGTACCCCGTGTCCTCGGGGTCGGTCAGGCGCAGGCCGATCGCCTGGCCGTCGGGGGCGGGGACGGCGGCCGGGGGTGCCCAGATCAGGCCGGGGCGCTCACCGGGGTGGTAGCGGGGCTCGGCGCTGTCGGCGACGCCGAGGACGCGCAGGGTGCGGGTGCTGCCGGGGACCGTGAGGGTGTCGCCGGGCTCGGCGACCAGGGCGCGGGCCAGCCGGCTCTCCAGGACCACGCCCTCGGGGTCGGCGGGATCCAGCCAGCGGCCGGCGGTGAGCAGCGGGCGGCCGACCTCGGGCAGCCGGTCGATGGCGCGCAGCTCGACGGAGGCGCGGGCGCCGCGCGAGGCGACGGTGGTGTACGCGGTCGGGTAGGGCCCGGCGACGGACTCGACGCCGTCCTGCCCGGTGAGCCGGCCGGTGTCGGCGGTGCCGCCGGTGTGCAGCCAGACATGGGCGCCGTTGGCCTGGGCGAAGGTGCGCTGCCAGGGGTTGGTGGCGTAGCCGAAGAGCGCGGCGGCCAGCAGCAGCGAGGTGACGATGCCGGCGGTGGCCAGCACCAGGAACAGGGCTTCGCCGCGGTGCGTCCGCAGATCGGAGTGCGTCCAGCGCAACATGGCTCGCACGGGCTCAGTCCTTCAGCTCCAGCACCCCGGATATACCGGTCCCGCGTTTTCTCGGGGTGCCGTCCAGGGTGGCGTCGTCGGCTATCTTGCCGTCGAAGAAGCTGATCACGCGGTCGGCGGCGCTGGCGAGGCGGGCGTCATGGGTGACCAGCACGATGGTCTGGCCGCGCTGGTGGAAGCGGCCCAGCAGCCGGATGACCTCGCGGGTGCCCTTGCTGTCCAGGCTGCCCGCGGGCTCGTCGGCCAGCAGCAGCGGGGGCCGGTTGACCAGCGCGCGGGCCAGTGCGACCCGCTGCTGTTCGCCGCCGGACAGCTCGCCGGGCATACCGCGCTCCTTGCCCACCAGGCCCAGCTCGGCCAGCAGGTGCTCCCGCTCGGTGCGGGCCTGGCGCGGGGTCATCCCGGCGAGCAGCGCGGGCAGTTCCACATTGTCGGCGACGGACAGATTGGAGACCAGGTTGAAGAACTGGAAGACGATCCCGATCCGTTTGCGGCGCCGGATGGCCCAGCGGGCCTCGCTGTAGGCGTCGGTGCACTCGCCGTCCAGCCAGATCCGCCCGGCGTCCGGCCGCTGGAGCCCGCCCAGCAGATGCAGCAGCGTGGACTTCCCGGCCCCGGACGGCCCGGTGACCGCGACGAACTCGCCCCGCTCGACCCGCAGATCCACCCCGCGCACGGCGTGCGCCGGAGCGCCCTCGCCGTGATGCGTCTTGACCAGGCCCTCGGCACGCAGCACGGGTTCCGCGGACAGGGGAGCGGCGTCGGCGGCGTGGTCGGTGGCGTCGGCGTGGGCGGCGTCGCTCACTCCAGCTCCTCCAGTTCTTCCTGGCACCTCTCCAGCCAGTCGAGGTCGGCCTGGAGATGCAGCATGGCCCCCTCGATCAGCAACTGGGCCGTGCGATTGTCCCGGTCCGCGGTCGCGGCCAGCTTGGACAGGCTGCGCATGGTGTTGAGGTACTGGCGCCGCTGCTTGTTGATCAGGGCGATCTGGTCGGCGAGGCCGGTCCGGGGTGCGAGGGCCAGCTTCATGAAGAACTCGTCGCGCACCCGGGGCTCGTCCGACACCTCGTCGTACCAGACGCGCAGCGCCTCCCGCCCGGCCTCGGTGAGGTGGTAGACCTTCTTGTTGGGCCGGCCCTCCTGCTCGACGTCCTCGCCCTCGATCAGTCCCGTCTTTTCGAGGCGGCCGAGGGTCACATAGATCTGGCCGACGTTCGGCTGAGGGTACGCGGCACCCAGTAGTTGCTCAAGGTCCTGCTTCAGCTCGTATCCATGGGCCGGACCGCGCGCGAGCAGGGCCAGGAGAGGCAGCCGCACCAGTGCTCTCCTCCTCGCCCTCTCGGTGATGTGCCGCGGGCCCTGGGGCCACTCGGGCCGCAGGCCCTCGGGCCACTCGTCGGACTCCCGTCCGACGCCAGGCCCTAGTATCGCCCATACCTAACGGGTATACATGGCAACGTCGGGCGACGGTGCCCGGGAGGGGCGCACGGGAGGAACCTATGCGGTGGACGCGGGCCGCGGGTAGGGGGCTGCTCGCCCTCGCCGTGGTCCTGACCGGCTATGTCGCCTCCGGGGCGCACGCCGGCGAGGGGCCCGGGGGCGGGCGCGGGCCGCTCACCCTGGCCACCGGCGGCGATCTCACCGGCTATCTGGGCTCGGTCCTGGACGGCTGGAACCGCGCCCACCCCGACGAGCGCATCACCCTGGTCGAACTGCCGGACTCCTCCGACGAGACCTACGCGCAGATGCAGACCGATCTGCGCTCGGGCGACCGCAGCCGGTTCGACATCCTCAACATCGACGTCAACTGGACCTCCCAGTTCGCCGCCGCGGGCTGGATCCGCCCGCTGCCGCGCGAGTCGTTCCCGCTGGACACCTTCCTGCCGCCGGTCGTCGACACCGCGACCTACGACGGCCGGCTGTACGCGGTCCCGTACGTCACCAACGCCGGGCTGCTGCTCTACCGCGCCGACATCCTGGAGCGCGAGGGCCTGGCGCCGCCGCGCACCTGGGCCGAACTGGAGTCCTACGCCGAGAGTGTCGCGCCGAAGTACGGGCTCGACGGCTACGCGGGCCAGTTCCTGCCCTACGAGGGGCTCACCGTGAACGCGGCCGAGGCCGTGTACTCGGCGGGCGGCACCATCCTCGGCGACGAGGGCGAGCGGGTCACCGTCAACTCCGAGGCGGCCCGCGAGGGCATCGGGTTCCTGGTGCGCGGACTGGGCGAGGGCTGGATCCCGCAGGAGGCGCTGGCTTGGAAGGAGGAGGAGTCCAAGCAGGCGTTCCAGAACGGCGAGCTGCTCTTCCTGCGCAACTGGCCGTACGCGTACGTCGGCGCCGCCGAGCCCGGCTCACCGGTCGCCGGGAAGATCGGCGCGGTGCCGCTGCCGGGACCGGACGGGCCGGGCACCAGCGTCCTGGGCGGCTCCAACCTCGCCGTCAGCAGCTACGCCCGCCATCCCGAGACGGCCGCCCGGCTGATCGCCTACCTCACCGGCGAGAGCGTCCAGCGCCAGGTGCTGACCCGGGGCGCGCTGCCGCCCGTGCGGGCCGACCTGTACGAGGACCCGGAGCTGATCCGCGCGTTCCCCTATCTGCCGACCCTGCGCGAGAGCGTGCTGTCGGCCGCCCCGCGTCCCAAGAGCCCGCGCTACGACCAGGTGAGCCTGGTGGTGCAGGCCGTCGTGCGGGACGCGCTGACCGGGCGGCAGACGCCCGCGGCGGCGGTACGGCGGCTGGCGAGCGAGCTGGCGGCGGTCTCCAGCCGCTGAATGCGCGCCGGAGCGTGCGCCGGCCCTCTTTCGTCCCTTCCACGCAACCCTAGTTACATGTTAGGTAACGCGTCGGTCTCATCTACTCTCCGAGTGCCCCGATTTTTCGGGACATCATCCCCCAATCATCCTCCAACTCCCCAGTAGCTTGCGCACGTTCATTGACACTCTTACGACATGCCTACTTAACATGTATGCATAACGTCAGCTCGCACAGACAGGCCAACTGGGGTGATTCGACCGACCCTCACGGGGCGCCACTGGTGGCGCGACGCAGTGATCTATCAGGTGTACGTCCGCAGTTTCCTGGACAGCACGGGTGACGGCATCGGCGATCTGGCCGGAGTCCGCGCGGGACTTCCCTACCTGCGCAAGCTCGGCGTGGACGGGATCTGGCTCAGCCCGTTCTATCCCTCGCCGCAGCACGACCACGGCTACGACGTCGCCGCCTACCAGGACGTGGACCCGCTCTTCGGCGACCTCGCCGAGTTCGACCTGCTGTTGTCCGCCGCCCGCAAGCTGGGCATCAAGGTCCTGCTGGACATCGTCCCCAATCACTGCTCCGTGGAGCACCACTGGTTCCGGGACGCGCTCGCCGCCCCGCCCGGCGGCCCCGAGCGCGCCCGGTTCCACTTCGCCGACGGCCGGGGCGCGGACGGCGCCGAGCCGCCCAACAACTGGCACGCCATGTTCGGCGGCCCCGCCTGGACCCGGATCACCGAGCCCGACGGCACCCCCGGCCAGTGGTACCTGCACATGTTCACCCCCGAGCAGCCCGACTGGAACTGGCGCAACCCCGAGGTGCCCGCCGAGTTCGAGGGCGTCCTGCGGTTCTGGCTCGACAAGGGCGTCGACGGCTTCCGTATCGATGTCGCCGCCGGCCTCTACAAGCACCCGGCCCTGCCCGACTCCGACGACCCCGAGGCCGACGCCCGCACCCGCGACTCCGTCAACCCGCTCGCCTGGAACCAGCCCGAGGTGCACGACGTGTGGCGGCACTGGCGGTCGGTGTGCGACGAGTACGCCGAGCGCGACGGGCATGAACGCCTGCTGGTCGGCGAGGTCTCCGTGCCCACCGCCCGCGAACACGCCCTGTACGTCCGCCCCGACGAACTCCACCAGGCGTTCTTCTTCGACCTGCTCGGCGCCTCCTGGGACGCCGACTCCTTCCGCAAGGTCATCTCCGAGGCCATGCAGGACATCGCCGGCACCGGCTCCACCGTCACCTGGGTGCTCAACAACCACGACCAGGTCCGCACGGTCACCCGCTACGGCGGACCCAGCACCGAGGGCAGCGGCCTGGGCACCGCCCGCGCCCGCGCCGCCGCGCTGCTGATGCTGGCGCTGCCCGGAGCCGCGTACATCTACCAGGGTGAGGAACTCGGGCTGCCCGAGGTCGTCGATCTGCCCGATGACGTGCTCACCGACCCGATCTTCCGGCGCACCGGCAGCCGGGCCCGCATCCGTGACGGCTGCCGGGTGCCGCTGCCCTGGTCCGGCCAGGCCAGCCCGTTCGGCTTCACCTCCGGGGCGGCGGGCGCCAGGCCCTGGCTGCCACAGCCGGACAACTTCGCCGAGTACGCCACCGACCGCGCGCTCGCCGACACCAGCTCCTTCTGGCATCTGTACCGCGACGGACTCCAGCTGCGCGCCGCGCTGCCCCAGTTGGGCAGGGGTGAGCTGCGCTGGCTGGACCGGCAGCGAGGCGTCCTCGCCTTCGAACGGGGCGATGGACTCATCTGCGCCGTGAACTTCACCACCGCACCCGTGCCCGCGCCGGTCTCCGGCACCCCACTGCTCTCCAGCGGCCCGTGCCCGGCAGGCGTCCTGCCCGGCTCCACCGCCGCCTGGTGGCTGAGCGACCAGTGAGCCACCACTGGCCGCCCGGCGTCCGACGCCGATCACTCGGCGTCAACCGCTCATCCGCCGAAGGGATATCAATGATGATACGACGACGTACCACCCTCCTCACCGGATGCACCACCCTCGTCCTCGCCGTCACGCTCACCGCCTGCGGAGGCGACGGCGACGTCTCCGCCGGGGGCGGCGACAAGCCGCTCAGCGGCCGGACCGTGTCCGTCGCCGGGGTCTGGTCCGGCACCGAGCAGCAGAACTTCCAGAAGGTGCTGGACGCCTTCACCGAGCAGACCGGCGCCGAGACCGAGTTCGTCTCCACCGGCGACAACGTCTCCACCGTCGTCGGCAGCAAGATCGAGGGCGGCAACGCCCCGGACGTCGTGATGGTCCCGCAGGTCGGTGTGCTCCAGCAGTTCGCCCAGGAGGGCTGGCTCCAGGAGCTGTCCCAGACCACCCAGGACTCGGTGGACGCCAACTTCGCCCCGGTGTGGAAGAACTACGGCAGCGTCGACGGCTCCCTCTACGGCGTCTACTTCAAGGCCGCCCACAAGTCCACCGTCTGGTACAGCCCCGACGCCCTCGCCCAGGCCGGCGTCGAGTCGCCGACCACGTACGACGAGATGCTCACGGCCGGGCAGACCGTCTCCGACTCCGGGCTCGCGGCGTTCGCCGTCGCCGGCCAGGACGGCTGGACCCTCACCGACTGGTTCGAGAACATCTATCTCTCCCAGGCCGGGCCCGAGAAGTACGACGCCCTCGCCGCGCACGAGCTGAAGTGGACCGACGCCTCGGTCGTCGAGGCGCTCACCACCCTCGGCGAGCTGTTCAAGGACAAACAGCTGATCGCGGGCGGCCAGAACGGCGCCCTGAACACCGACTTCCCCGGCTCGGTCGAGAAGGTCTTCGGACCGCAGCCGGAGGCCGGCATGGTCTACGAGGGCGACTTCGTGGCCGCCGTCGCCAAGGACGAGTACGGCAGGACCATCGGCGAGGACGCGAACTTCTTCCCGTTCCCGGCCGTCGACGGCGGCGAGCCGCCGGTGGTCAGCGGCGGCGACGCGGCCGTGGTCATCAAGGAGGGCAAGAACCAGGAGGCCGGCATGGCCTTCGTGGAATGGCTGGCGACCCCGGAGGCGGCGGCCGTCTGGGCCGGACTCGGCGGCTATCTCTCCCCGAACAAGTCCATGGACCTGGCCGGCTACCCCGACGACGTGACCCGGGCGACCGCCCAGTCCCTGATCGACGCGGGCGACGCCGTCCGGTTCGACATGTCCGACCAGGCCCCGGCGGCGTTCGGCGGCACCAAGGGCGCGGGCGAGTGGAAGATCCTCCAGGACTTCCTGCGCGACCCGTCCGACCCGTCCGCGACCGCCGGTCAGCTGGAGGCCGCGGCGGCCAAGGCGTACCAGGACTGATCGTGACCGCCACCCTCGTGAAAGAGGCGGGCACCCCGCCGCCCGCCACCGCCCCGGGCCCCGCCCGGCGGGCCCCGCCGCGGGGCCCGCCCCCCGGCCGGGGCGGCGAGCAG
>NZ_JBHYUG010000119.1:13653-22674 GCF_042749375.1 Streptomyces sp. NPDC059477
TCTCTGCGCCCCCCCCCCCCCCCCCCCCCCCCCCCCCCCGCGGGGGCGGGGGGGGCGCCCCCCCCCCGGGGCCTGACCGCCGCCGTGCTCTTCGTGCTGCCGGCGCTGCTGCTGCTCGGCGCGCTCGTGGTCTACCCGGTGCTGTTCTCGGTCGGCCGCAGCTTCTTCGACGCCTCCGGCAGCGACTTCGTCGGCGGCGGCAACTACGCCGAGATCTTCCGCGACCCCGTCACCGTCAAAGCCATCCGCAACACCGCGATCTGGGTCGTCGTGGCCCCGGTGCTGCTCACCGGCCTCGGACTGATCCTCGCCGTGCTGGTCGAGAAGATCCGCTGGGCGACCGCCTTCAAGCTGCTGCTGTTCATGCCGATGGCGGTGTCCTTCCTCGCCGCCGGCATCATCTTCCGGCTCGCCTACGACGAGGACCCCGACAAGGGCGTCCTGAACGCCGCTGCCGTCGCCGTCCACGACACCTTCTCCGGCACCTCGTCCTACCCGGGCGCCCGCGCCCGTGAGGGCCAGGGCCTGACGCAGGGCCGGGACGGCTCGTACGCCACCGGGGCGGCCCTGTCGCCGGGCAGTTCCACGGCCCTCGGCCTGGTCGGGGTGGGCCCGCGCGACCTGCCCGAGGACGCCGTCCCGGCCACCGGCGCCGCCGCCGTCCCGGCCGCCGCCGACGAACTGCGCGGGGTGGTCTACCTGGACTTCACCGCGGGCGGCGGCGGAGCGCAGGGGCAGGTCGACGACGGGGAGAGCGGACTGCCCGGCATGACCGTGGAGGCGGTACGGGACGGCAGCACCGTCGCGACCACCACCACGGGCGCCGACGGGTCCTTCCGCTTCAGCGGCCTCGACGACGGCTCGTACACCCTGCGGCTGCCCGGCTCCAACTTCGCCCCGCCCTACGACGGGATCTCCTGGCTCGGCCCGACCCTGGTCACCCCGGCCGTCATCGGCGCCTACCTGTGGATCTGGACCGGCTTCTCCATGGTGCTGATCGGCGCCGGGCTGGCCACGCTGCCACGGGACGCGCTGGAGGCGGCCCGGATCGACGGGGCGAACGAATGGCAGATCTTCCGGAAGATCACCGTGCCGCTGCTGGCACCCGTCCTCATGGTCGTCTTCATCACCCTGGTGATCAATGTGATGAAGGTCTTCGACCTCGTCTACATCATCGCGCCCGGTCCCGTGCAGGAGGACGCGACCGTGCTCGCCACCCAGATGTGGCTGGTGTCCTTCGGCGGCGGCAACGACCAGGGCCTCGGCAGCGCGCTCGGGGTGCTGCTCCTGCTGCTGGTGATCCCCGCGATGGTCTTCAACGTCCGCCGTTTCCGAAGGAGTCAGGGATGAACGCGATCCGGCGCGCACTGAGCAGCGCCGTCGTCCAGGCCTTCCTCGTGGTCGTCGGGCTGGTCTGGATGACCCCGCTCGCCGGGCTGTTCCTGTCGTCGCTGCGGTCCGCCGAGGACACCGCGCGGGGTGGCTGGTGGACCGTGTTCACCAGCCCAGGGCAGCTGTCCTTCGACAACTACTCGACGCTGCTGGAGAACTCCGGCATCACCCGCGCCTTCTGGAACACCGTCCTGATCTCGGTCCCCACGACCGCCCTGGTCGTGGTGGTCGCCGCGCTCGCCGGATACGCCTTCGCCTGGCTGGACTTCCCCTTCCGCGAGCCGCTCTTCCTGCTGGTGGTGGCGCTGCTGGTGGTGCCGGTGCAGATCGGTCTGCTGCCGGTCGCCAAGCTCTTCGGCCAGTTGGGACTCTTCGGCACCATCCCGGGAGTGGTCCTCTTCCACGTTGCCTACGGGCTCCCGTTCGCGGTGTTCCTGCTGCGCAACTACTTCGCGGAGATCCCCAAGGAGATGCTGGAGGCGGCCCGGATGGACGGCGGCACCGAATGGCGGATCTTCACCCGCCTGGTGCTGCCGGTGGGCAAACCGGCCATCGCCAGCCTCGCCATCTTCCAGTTCCTGTGGGTGTGGAACGACATGCTGGTGGCGCTGCTCTTCGCGGACACGTCCTCGCAGCCGCTGACGGTGGAACTCCAGTCCCAGATCCGCCAGTTCGGCAGCAACATCGACGTCCTCGCCCCCGGCGCGTTCCTCTCCCTGGTGGTCCCGGTCGTCGTGTTCTTCGCCTTCCAACGCCATTTCGTACAGGGCGTGATGGCGGGCTCCGTCAAGTAGGGGGGCGGCGGGGCCGGGGCGTACGGGCCGGGGCGTACGGGGTGGGTCTCGGGGCCCGGTCGTACGGGGTGGGTCTCGGGGCCGGTCGTACGGGGTGGGCTCCGGGCCCGCTCGAAGCGGCGGGCGGGTCCGGCGTACCACCGCACCACACCGCTCCGGGCCCGTCCGTCAGCGCCGGCCGGACCCGGGACCGGTGAAGAATCGCGCCGGCCCGTCCGTAAGCGGCGGGTGGGCCCGGCATCCTCACCGCGCGTGCCGGACGCGTCCTGAGCGGAGGACACGTCCGGTCCCCGGTGACCACGCCGGGCCCGCCCCAAGCGGAGGGCGGGCCCGGCGTCGGTCGCGGGGGTCGTGCGTTGCCCATGGACCGGGTCGGCCGGCCGCCGGGCCGGAGGGGAAACGGCCGGAGGTCTGCGCCTCAGGGCGAAGCCGGTGGATACAGCGACCTCGGTAGTTGTGCCGCCGCCGCCGAGTCCAGGAGCCACAGGGTGCGGGCGCGGCCCTTGGCGCCCGCTGCCGGGGCCTGGATCTCGCCCGCGCCCGACAGGGCCATGGCGACCGCGTTCGCCTTGTCCTCGCCCGCGGCCAGCAGCCACACCTCACGGGCCGCCCGGATCGCCGGGAGGGTCAGCGAGACCCGGACCGGCGGCGGCTTGGGAGCACCGTGCACGCCGACCACCGTACGGTCCGTCTCCCGTACCGCGGGCAGCTCCGGGAAGAGGGACGCCACATGGGTGTCCGGGCCCACGCCCAGCAGCAGCACGTCGAAGACGGGCACCGGGCCATGGTTCTCCGGGCCCGACGCGTCCGCCAGTTCCCCGGCGTACGCGGCGGCGGCGGCGTCCACGTCCGCGCCGTAGGGACCGTCCGACGCGGGCATGGGGTGCACGCGCTTCGGGTCCAACGGCACGGAATCGAGCAGCGCCCGGCGGGCCTGGGTGACATTGCGCTCCGGGTCACCCTCGGGGAGATACCGCTCATCGCCCCACCACAGATCCAGACGCCCCCAGTCGATGGCGTCCCGGGCGGGCGCGGCGGCGAGCGCGGCCAGCAGGCCGTTGCCGTTGCGCCCGCCGGTCAGCACGATCGAGGCACTGCCCCGTGACGCCTGGGCGTCCACCACCTTCGTGATCAGCCGGGCGGCGGCGGCCTCGGCCATCAGCTCCTTGTCGCGGTGCACGACCAGCTGCGGGGTGTTCACTTGGCCGCCGCCTTCTTGGCCGGCCTGGCGGGCGCCTTCTTCGCGGGCTTGGCCGAAGCGCCGGCCGTCGAAGCGTCAGCCGTCGAAGCATCGGCCGCCGAAGCCTCCGGGGCCGGCGTCTGCGCACCCTCCGCCTCCGGCGCCACCGACGCGTTCAGCCGCTCCACCCCGAACCGCAGCGCGGAGGCGTAGGTGTCGTCCGGGTCCAGCCGGCGCAGCTCCTCCGCGATCAGCTCGGACGTCTCCCGCCGCTTGAGCGCCACCGCCCGGTCCGGCTGGCCCTCGATGGACAGCGTCGCCAGCGACCCGTCCGCCCGGTCCAGCACGATCGCCCCGCAATCGGTGGCCAGCCGTACGGCGGTCAGCCCCGGCCCGCCCGACAGCGAGCGCTTGACCGGCACGTCCAGCCGGTCCGCGAGCCACATGGCGAGCAGCTCACAGCTCGGGTTGAACTCCTCGCCCTCGACCTCCACCCCCTTGACCTCGCACACCACCTGGTCCAGGGCCGCCGCCAGCATCGAGCGCCAGGGCGTGATCCGCGTCCAGGAAAGGTCGGTGTCGCCGGGGGTGTAGGTCGCGGCGCGCTCGGTCAGCTCCCGCACCGGCTGCTCGGCCGCGTACGTGTCGGTGACCCGGCGCTGGGCGAGGGCGCCCAGCGGGTCGCTCGCCGGGTCGAGCGGGGCACCGACCGGCCACCACACGACCACCGGGGCGTCGGGGAGCAGCAGCGGCAGCACCACCGACTGGGCGTGGTCCACCACCTCGCCGTACAGCCGCAGCACGACCGTCTCGCCGGTGCCGGCGTCCGCGCCCACCCGCACCTCCGCGTCCAGCCGGGACTGGGTGCGGTCGCGCGGGGTCCGGGCATGCCGCTTGATCACGACGAGCTTGCGCGAGGGATGCTCGCGCGAGGCGTCGTTCGCGGCGCGCTGGGCGTCGTAGGCGTTCTCCTCGTCGGTGACGATGACGAGGGTGAGGACCATGCCGACGGCGGGTGTGCCGACCGCGCGGCGGCCCTGCACCAGCGCCTTGTTGATCTTGCTGGCCGTGGTGTCGGTGAGGTCTATCTTCATGGCCGGCGCCAGCTCCGTCCGTCTCGTGCGAGCATCTCGTCCGCTTCGATGGGACCCCAGGTCCCGGACGGATACTGCGCGGGCCTGCCGTTCGCGTCCCAGTACCGCTCGATCGGGTCGAGGATCCGCCAGGACAGCTCGACCTCCTCGGTGCGCGGGAACAGGTTGGAGTCGCCGAGCAGCACATCCAGGATCAGCCGCTCGTACGCCTCGGGGCTCGACTCCGTGAAGGACTCGCCGTACGCGAAGTCCATGGACACGTCCCGGATCTCCATCGACGTGCCCGGCACCTTGGAGCCGAAGCGGACGGTGACGCCCTCGTCGGGCTGGACCCGGATGACGATGGCGTTCTGCCCGAGTTCCTCGGTGGCCGTGCTGTCGAAGGGGGAGTGCGGGGCCCGCTGGAAGACCACCGCGATCTCGGTGACCCGGCGGCCCAGACGCTTGCCGGTGCGCAGATAGAAAGGGACGCCCGCCCAGCGGCGGTTGTCGATCTCCAGCTTCACGGCGGCGTACGTGTCCGTCTTCGACCGGGGATCGATGCCCTCCTCCTCCAGATACCCGACCGCCTTCTCGCCGCCCTGCCAGCCCGCCGCGTACTGGGCGCGCACGGTGTCCCGGCCCAGGTCCCGGGGCAGCCTGACCGCGCCGAGCACCTTGGTCTTCTCGGCGGCCAGCGCGTCCGCGTCGAAGGAGGCGGGCTCCTCCATGGCGGTCAGCGCCGCCAGCTGGAGGAGGTGGTTCTGGATGACGTCCCGGGCGGCGCCGATGCCGTCGTAGTACCCGGCCCGGCCGCCGATGCCGATGTCCTCGGCCATGGTGATCTGCACATGGTCCACGAAGGACCGGTTCCAGATCGGCTCGAACATGGTGTTGGCGAAGCGCAGCGCCAGGATGTTCTGGACGGTCTCCTTGCCCAGGTAGTGGTCGATCCGGAAGACCTGGTCCGGGGCGAAGACCTCGTGGACGACCTTGTTCAGCTCCTCGGCCGACGCCAGATCGTGCCCGAACGGCTTCTCGATCACCGCGCGGCGCCAGGAGCCGTTCGTCTGGTCGGCCAGCTGGTGCTTCTTCAGCTGCTGGATGACCACCGGGAAGGACCGGGGCGGCACGGACAGATAGAAGGCGAAGTTGCCGCCGGTGCCCTGGGCCTTGTCCAGCTCGTCGATGGTGTCGCGGAGCCGCTCGAACGCGTCGTCGTCGTCGAAGGTGCCCTGCACGAAGCGCATCCCCTGGATGAGCTGCTGCCAGACCTCCTCACGGAACGGCGTACGGGCGTGCTCCTTGACCGCGTCGTGGACCTCCTGCGCGAAGTCCTCGTTCTGCCACTCGCGGCGGGCGAACCCGACCAGCGAGAAGCCGGGCGGCAGCAGACCCCGGTTCGCGAGGTCATACACTGCGGGCATCAGCTTCTTCCGGGACAAATCGCCCGTGACGCCAAAGATGACCAGGCCCGACGGCCCCGCGATACGCGGGAGCCGTCGGTCTGCGGGGTCACGGAGCGGGTTCGCCTCGCTACCGTTCTGGGGGGACAAGATGTCAGCCCTCCGATGGGGCGAGGCGCTTGAGTACCGCCTCGGTGGACGCCAGCAGGTCGTTCCAGGACGCCTCGAACTTGTCGACGCCCTCGTCCTCCAGCACCTGGACCACCTCGTCGTACGAGATCCCGAGCTTCTCCACGGCGTCCAGCTCACCGCGTGCCTGCGCGTAGGTCCCGGCGATGGTGTTCCCGGTGATCACGCCGTGGTCGTCGGTGGCCACCAGGGTGGCCTCCGGCATGGTGTTCACCGTGTTCGGCGCCACCAGCTCGTCCACGTACAGGGTGTCCTTGTACGCCGGGTCCTTCACCCCGGTCGACGCCCACAGCGGACGCTGCTTGTTGGCGCCCGCCTGCTCCAGCGCCGACCAGCGCGCGGTGGCGAAGACCTCCTCGTACGCCTGGTAGGCGAGGCGCGCGTTGGCGAGGGCGGCCTTGCCGCGGGCCGCCTTCGCCTCGTCGGTGCCCAGCGCGTCCAGCCGGCTGTCGATCTCGGTGTCCACGCGGGACACGAAGAAGGACGCCACCGAGTGGATCAGGGACAGGTCCAGGCCCTTGGCCCGCGCCTTCTCCAGACCCGCCTGGTAGGCGTCCATGACCTCGCGGTAGCGCTCCAGGGAGAAGATCAGCGTCACGTTCACGCTGATGCCGTTGCCGATCACCTCGGTGATGGCCGGCAGGCCCGCCCGGGTCGCCGGGATCTTGATCAGCGTGTTGGGGCGGTCCACCAGCCAGGCCAGCTGCTTGGCCTCGGCGACGGTGGCCGTCGTGTTGTGGGCCAGACGGGGGTCCACCTCGATGGAGACCCGGCCGTCCTGCCCGTCCGTCGCGTCGAACACGGGGCGCAGGATGTCGGCCGCGTCCCGGACGTCCGCCGTGGTGATCATCCGTACGGCCTCGTCCACGGTGACCTTGCGCGCGGCCAGGTCGGCGAGCTGCTGCTCGTAACCGTCGCCGCTGCTGATCGCCTTCTGGAAGATCGTCGGATTGGTGGTGACACCGACGACATGGCTCTGGTCGATCAGCTCGGCCAGATTGCCGGACGTGATCCGCTTGCGCGACAGATCGTCCAGCCAGATCGCGACGCCTTCCTCGGAGAGGCGCTTCAGTGCGTCCGTCATGGAAATTGCATCTCCTACGTGTCGTATGTCAGCGTCAGCGCCGGGCGGCGGTGTTCGATTCCCGTACGGTGGCCAGCGATTCCTTCGCCTTGTCGGCGACATTCTCGGCGGTGAAGCCGAACTCCTTGAAGAGCAGCTTCCCGTCCGCGGACGCCCCGAAGTGCTCCAGCGAGACGATCTGCCCGGCGTCACCGACGTACTTGTGCCAGGTCAGTCCGACACCCGCCTCGACGGACACCCGGGCCCGCACCGACGGCGGCAGCACGCTCTCCCGGTACGCCCGATCCTGCTCCTCGAACCACTCCACCGACGGCATCGACACCACCCGTGTCGGCACCCCGTCGGCCTCCAGCGCCTCGCGCGCCTCGACGGCGACATGCACCTCGGAGCCGGTCGCGATCAGGATCACCTCGGGCGTGCCGGAGCCGGCCTCGGCCAGTACATAACCGCCCCGCGCCGCGTCCTCGTTGTGCGGGTACGTCGGCACGCCCTGGCGGGTCAGCGCCAGTCCGTGCGGGGCACCCTTGCCGAACTCCTTGGTGTAGCGGCGCAGGATCTCCCGCCAGGCGATCGCCGTCTCGTTGGCGTCGGCCGGACGGACGATGTTCAGCCCCGGGATCGCCCGCAGCGCGGCGAGGTGCTCCACCGGCTGGTGCGTCGGGCCGTCCTCGCCGAGCCCGATCGAGTCGTGCGTCCACACGAACGTCACCGGCAGATGCATCAGCGCCGACAGCCGCACCGCGTTGCGCATGTAGTCGGAGAACACCAGGAAGGTGCCGCCGTAGATACGGGTGTTGCCGTGCAGCGCGATGCCGTTGATCTCCGCGCCCATGGAGTGCTCGCGGATGCCGTAGTGGATCGTGCGGCCATAAGGGTTCGCCTCGGGCAGCGGGTTGTCCGCCGGGAGGAACGACGACGTCTTGTCGATGGTGGTGTTGTTGGAGCCGGCCAGGTCGGCCGAGCCGCCCCACAGCTCCGGGATCACCGCGCCGAGCGCCTGGAGCACCTTGCCGGACGCGGCCCGGGTGGCGAGCCCCTTGCCCGCCTCGAAGACCGGGATCTTCTCCTCCCAGCCGGCCGGCAGCTCACCCGCGGCGATCCGGTCGAACTCGGCGGAGCGCTCGGGGTTGTTGTCGCGCCACTCCTGGAACGACTTCTCCCAGTCGGCGCGCGCCTGGCGGCCCCGCTCGACGGCCTCACGGGTGTGGCCGATGACCGCGTCCGACACCTCGAAGGTCCGCTCCGGGTCGAAGCCGAGGACGCGCTTGGTGGCCGCGACCTCCTCCTCGCCCAGCGCCGAGCCGTGCGCGGCCTCGGTGTTCTGCGCGTGCGGCGCCGGCCAGGCGATGATCGAGCGCATCGCGATGAACGACGGCCGGTCGGTCACCTGCTTGGCGGCCTCGATCGCGTTGTAGAGGGCGTGCGGGTCCAGATCGCCGTCCGGCTTGGGCGCGACGCGCTGCACATGCCAGCCGTACGCCTCGTACCGCTTGACGGTGTCCTCGGAGACCGCGGTCTCCGTGTCGCCCTCGATCGAGATGTGGTTGTCGTCCCACAGCAGCACCAGATTGCCGAGCTTCTGGTGGCCCGCCAGCGAGGACGCCTCGGCGGAGATGCCCTCCTGGAGGCAGCCGTCACCGGCGATGCAGTAGATGAAGTGGTCGAAGGGCGAGCCGCCCTCCGGGGCGTCGGGGTCGAACAGCCCCCGCTCGTAGCGCGCGGCCATCGCCATGCCGACGGCGTTGGCGACACCCTGTCCGAGCGGCCCCGTCGTGGTCTCCACCCCGGTGGTGTGCCCGTACTCGGGGTGTCCGGGGGGCTTCGACCCCCACGTCCGGAACGGCTTGAGTTAGTGCAGCTCCCGGCCGAAACCGGCCACGTACAGGGGGGGGTTTTGTGTATC
>NZ_JBHYUG010000119.1:22684-23650 GCF_042749375.1 Streptomyces sp. NPDC059477
GGCGGGCGCCCCCGGTGGCGCGCGCGGCGGGTGGGGCCCCGCCGGGGGGGGGGGGGGCGGGGGGGGGGGGTGGCGGCCCCACCCCCCCCCCCACGTCCGGAACGCCTTCAGATCGTCCAGCTCCAGGCCGAAACCGGCCAGGTACAGCTGGGTGTAGAGAGTCAGGGACGAATGTCCGGCGGACAGCACGAAACGATCCCGCCCGACCCAGTCGGCGTCCGCCGGGTCGTGTCGCATCACCTTCTGGAACAGGGTGTACGCGGCGGGCGCGAGGCTCATGGCCGTACCGGGATGGCCGTTACCGACCTTCTGTACGGCGTCGGCGGCCAGGATTCGGGCCGTGTCGACGGCCCGCTGGTCCAGCTCGGTCCAGTCGAGATCTGTGGTCGTCGGCTTGGTGCTCACCCTGGGTCAGGGCTCCTCTCCACATGTCACACATGTCGCATGCCGGTGCATCGGGCGCCCGGCCGCTGTCGAGCCTACCCCTGCTCCTAAGGGCGTTTTCCGCGTCATTTCCAGACTGCCGGGACTTCCCCCGATCCGCCTCCCGACCGCGCCGGATCCCCGCCCCGGCAACTGATGACGACCCCGCTCGTCCGAGTACTCAATGGAGCGGGCGCGCGCTCGCGCGGGGGGTGGAGCGGGGGTGGATCTGAGGGTGTTCGAGGGCGCGGGGACACGCCGAATCGGGGGAGGGGACGCGCCGCTCGGGTCGGGGGAGGGGGTGCAGGGGTGGCGTCGGGTCGGGCATCCGGCGCGGGATGCCGGGGCCCTGGGGGCGGGGAGGTGCGGGGTTGGGTCTGCACGGGGTCGGTCGGGGAGGTGCCGGTGTGGGTCACGGTCGATCGTGCGGGTTGGTCGGGGAGGTGTTGGTGTGGGTCACGGTCGATCGTGCGGGTTGGTCGGGGAGGTGTTGGTGTGGGTCACGGTCGATCGTGCGGGTTGGTCGGGGAGGTGTTGGTGTGG
>NZ_JBHYUG010000120.1:0-23330 GCF_042749375.1 Streptomyces sp. NPDC059477
CGACGGTCTCGTCCTCGGCCACCTTGATGGAGGCGAGGACACCGGAGACGGGCGAGGGGATCTCGGTGTCGACCTTGTCGGTCGACACCTCCAGCAGCGGCTCGTCGGCCTCGACGCGCTCGCCCTCGGCCTTCAGCCAGCGGGTGACAGTGCCCTCGGTGACGCTCTCGCCGAGCGCCGGAAGGGTTACGGAAACCGCCATGGTTTCGGTTGCTCCTTACGAATTGCGGAAGTCTGTGTCGTCGCGCCCGGGGGCTGTCAGTCGTGCGAGTGCAGCGGCTTGCCGGCCAGGGCCAGGTGGGCCTCGCCGAGCGCCTCGTTCTGCGTCGGGTGGGCGTGGATGAGCTGGGCCACCTCGGCCGGCAGCGCCTCCCAGTTGTAGATCAGCTGGGCCTCGCCGACCTGCTCGCCCATACGGTCGCCGACCATGTGCACGCCGACCACCGCGCCATCCTTGACCTGGACGAGCTTGATCTCGCCGGCGGTCTTCAGGATCTTGCTCTTGCCGTTGCCCGCCAGGTTGTACTTCAGAGCGACGACCTTGTCCGCGCCGTAGATCTCCTTGGCCTTGGCCTCGGTGATGCCGACGGAGGCGACCTCGGGGTGGCAGTACGTCACCCGCGGCACCCCGTCGTAGTCGATCGGGACGACCTTCAGACCGGCGAGCCGCTCCGCGACCAGGATGCCCTCGGCGAAGCCGACGTGCGCGAGCTGGAGCGTCGGGATCAGGTCACCGACGGCGGAGATGGTCGGCACGTTCGTCCGCAGGTATTCGTCGGCGAGGACATAGCCGCGGTCCATGGCGACCCCGGCCTCCTCGTAGCCCAGGCCCTGCGAGACCGGGCCGCGGCCGACGGCGACGAGCAGCACCTCGGCCTCGAACTCCTTGCCGTCGGCCAGCGTCACCTTCACGCCGTCCGCGGTGTACTCGGCCTTCGAGAAGAAGGTGCCGAGGTTGAACTTGATGCCCCGCTTGCGGAACGCGCGCTCCAGCAGCTTCGAGGAGTTCTCGTCCTCGACCGGGACCAGGTGCTTCAGGCCCTCGATGACGGTCACGTCGGTGCCGAAGGACTTCCACGCGGAGGCGAACTCGACGCCGATGACGCCGCCGCCGAGCACGATCGCCGACTTCGGCACCCGGTCCAGTACCAGCGCGTGGTCGGAGGAGATGATCCGGTTGCCGTCGATCTCCAGGCCCGGCAGCGACTTCGGCACGGAGCCGGTCGCGAGCAGGATGTGACGCCCCTGGATCCGCTGGCCGTTCACATCGACGGAGGTCGGGGAGGACAGTCGGCCCGAGCCCTCGATGTAGGTCACCTTGCGGGACGCGATCAGTCCCTGGAGGCCCTTGTACAGGCCCGAGATGACGTCGTCCTTGTACTTGTGGACACCCGCTACGTCGATGCCCTCGAACGTCGTCTTGACGCCGAACTGCTCGCTCTCGCGAGCCTGGTCGGCGATCTCGCCCGCGTGCAGCAGGGCCTTGGTGGGGATGCAACCCCGGTGCAGGCAGGTGCCGCCGACCTTGTCCTTCTCGATCAGGGCGACGTCCAGGCCCAGCTGAGCCCCGCGCAGGGCCGCGGCGTACCCGCCGCTGCCACCGCCGAGGATCACTAGGTCGAAAACGGTGCTGGCGTCGTTCGCCACGTCACGTCCTCCATGCATGTGCGCCACGCCGGTCTCCGCTGACCGGTCGGCGGCTGGTGTCCGGCCGCTCTTTTGCCTTCGGCCCTGGAAAGGGGGCCCTGTCCTGCCGTCGCCCATCTTCGCACTTGTCACGCCCGGAGGAGACGCGGGGCGATGGTGTGAGACACCACACCCCGCGTCTCGGCTCCGGCGCCCCGAAGAGGCGCGGGGAACCGCGCGACCGGTCACATACAGCCCGTACTCGCCGTATAGCAGCACCAACCAGGCTATTGGGCGAACATCACCCCAGATCCCCCGAAGCCGTCAGCTCGGCAAGCCGCACCAGCGTCCGCACCGACGACCCCGTCCCGCCCTTGGGCGTGTACCCGAACGGGCCGCCCTCGTTGAACGCGGGCCCGGCGATGTCGAGGTGCGCCCACGTGATCCCCTCGCCGACGAACTCGCGCAGGAAGAGCCCGGCCACCAGCCCGCCCCCCATTCGCTCGCCCATGTTCGCGAGGTCGGCGGTCGGGGAGTCCATCCCCTTGCGCAGGTGCTCGGGGAGCGGCATCGGCCAGGACGCCTCCCCGACCGACTCGGCCGCGTCCACGATCGCCGCGCGGAACGCCTCGTCGTTGCCCATCACGCCGAAGGTGCGGTTGCCCAGCGCCAGCACCATCGCGCCGGTGAGCGTCGCCACGTCCACGATCGCGTCCGGCTTCTCCTGCGACGCCGCCCACAGCGCGTCGGCGAGCACGAGACGGCCCTCGGCGTCGGTGTTGAGCACCTCCACCGTCTTGCCGCTGTACATCCGCAGCACATCGCCCGGCCGGGTCGCGGTGCCCGAGGGCATGTTCTCGGCCAGCGCCAGCCAGCCGGTGACATTGACCTTCAGACCGAGCCGCGCGGCGGCGACCACCGCGGCGAACACGGCCGCGGCGCCACTCATGTCGCACTTCATCGTCTCGTTGTGACCGGCCGGCTTCAGCGAGATGCCGCCCGAGTCGTAGGTGATGCCCTTGCCGACGTACGCGAGGTGCATGGCCGCCTCGGGGTGCGTGTACGACAGCTTCACCAGCCGCGGGGGCGCCGCCGACCCGGCGCCGACGCCCAGGATGCCGCCGTAGCCGCCCTTGGCGAGTGCCTTCTCGTCCAGCACCTGCACCTTGATGCCGTGCTCCTTGCCCGCCGCGCTCGCCACGGCCGCGAACGCCTCGGGGTCGAGATCGTTCGGCGGGGTGTTGACCAGATCGCGGGCGCGGTTCAGTTCGCCGACGACCGTGGCCGCCCGCTCGACGGCCGCCTTGTACGCCTTGTCGCGGGGCTTGCCGCCCAGCAGCGCCACTTCGGCGAGGGGCCCCTTGCCGTTCTTCCCCTTGGTGTCCTTGCCGTTCGCCTTGTACGTGTCGAAGGCGTACGCGCCCAGCAGCGCGCCCTCGGCGACGGCACCGGCGTCGGCGGCGTCGGACAGCGGCAGCGCGAACCCGGCCTTCTTGGCTCCGGCCAGCGCACGGGCGGCGGCGCCCGCGGCCCGGCGCAGCGCCTCGGCGCGGTAACCGGCGTCGCCGTCGGGCTCGGCGCCGAGCCCGACGGCCACCAGGAGGGGTGCCTTGAACCCGGCGGGCGCGGGCACCTTGGTCACCTCGCCCTCGGCACCCGAGGCGCCCAGGGTCTCCAGGACTCCGGCGAGCCGGCCGTCGTACGCCTGATCGACGGCTTCGGCGCCCGCCGCGACGACGGGGCCCTTCGCGCCCTTGCCCACGCCGATCACGATGGCGTCGGCCCGCAGGGCGGATGCCCCGGAGGTGCTGAGAGTGAGAGCAGTCACGGTGGTGAAATCTCGCTTCCAGTGTGAAGTTTCTGCGGCCGAACGGTGTGGGCCGGCCGGGCCCGGCAGCCGACGCGGGCTGCGGCCGAAACCGGCATGAGGGTGCGGTCTCGACCGGTGTCCGCACCAGCTCGGCACATATCTGGGAGGAGCCTACGCGCGTGGCGCGGTTCGCTCATTACTGCGGGTGTTCACCCCTGGGCGGCGTCATGGCCATTTCGCGGTCCCGAAGGCCGGTGATCCGGCCCCGGTCCGGACGGCTCTCAGCCCAGCGCCAGTACGACCAGCGCGGCCGTCGCCGCCGTCTCCGCCAGCGCGCCGAACACATCCCCGGTCACCCCGCCGAAGCGGCGGACACAGCGGCGCAGCAGGAGTTCGGCGGCGGCGAGGGCGACGAGGACCGCGAGGGCCGTGCGCCGGACGCCGTCCGGGCCGAGCAGCGCGCCACCCGCCCCGGCGGCGACGATGACCGCCCCGGCCACGGCCAGCGCGCGGGGCAGCGGTACGACCCCGGCGACCGCCGCGCCCAGGCCCTCGGGGCGGGCGGGGGGTACGCCGGTGCGGGCGGCCAGGGTGAGGGCGAGCCGGGCGACGGCCGCCGAGACGACGGCGGCGAGCGCGCCCCGGGTCCAGGAGTCGCCGTAGCTCTGCGCCAGCGCGGCCACCTGGGCGAGCAGGACGAGGACCAGGGTGAGCACGCCGAACGGGCCGATGTCCGACCGCTTCATGATGCGCAGCGCGTCGTCGGCGGGCTTGCCGCTGCCCAGCCCGTCGGCGGTGTCGGCGAGGCCGTCCAGATGCAGGCCCCGGGTGAGGACGGCGGGGACGGCGGCGGAGGCGACGGCCGCCAGCAGCGGGTCCGCGCCGAGGAGGAGGAAGAGCAGCCCGAGCGCGGCGGCACCGCCCCCGACCACCACCCCGGCCAGGGGCGCCCACAGCATGCCGCCGCGCGCCGCGTCCCGGTCCCAGCGGACCACCCGTACCGGCAGCACGGTGAGCGTGCCGAAGGCGAAGCGGAGGCCGGGGGCGCTGGTGGGGTCCGTGGGGTCGGTGGGATCGGTGGGGTTGTCGGGCATTCGGGCAGCGTACGGGACGGGTGGCGGGCCGCCCGGGGGAGAGAAAGGGAGGGAAGTTTCTGGCAATTGAGGGCGATTTCTCACAAATCGCGTAAGAATCAAGGCATGGGGACGTGGTGGGACCGCAATATCGTCGAGCCGGGCAAGCTTCCCCTGCTGCTCGCCCTGACCGCGTTCGTCCTCACCTTCCTGATCACCCGGCTGATCACCCGGCTGATCCGCGCCGGGAAGGGGCCGTTCGGGAACGTCAAGGCGGGCGGGCTGCACATCCACCATGTGGTGCCCGGCGTGGTGCTCACCGTCATCGGCGGGTTCTGCGCGGTGGCGGGCGGACAGCGAGGCTTCGGGTCGGCGCTCGCGGCGGTGGTCTTCGGCATGGGCGCCGGTCTGGTGCTGGACGAGTTCGCGCTGATCCTGCATCTGGACGACGTGTACTGGAGCGAGGAGGGGCGCCGCAGCGTCGAGGTGGTGGTGCTGACCGCCGCTCTCGTCGGGCTGCTGCTGCTCGGCTACTCGCCCTTCGGGGTCAACGGGCTGGACCAGCAGGACCTCCAGAGCCGGGGGACCGTCATCGGCACGATCGCGCTGAACTTCCTGCTCTCCCTGATCGCCCTCGCCAAGGGCAAGGCACGGCTCGCGATCTTCGGGGTGATCATCCCGTTCCTGGCCCTGTTCGGCGCGCTCCGGCTGGCCCGGCCCGCCTCACCGTGGGCCAAGCGGATGTACCGGCGCCGCCCGCGCGCCCGCGCCAGATCCCGGCTGCGCGCCTACCACCACGACCGGCGCTGGTCCGGCCCCAGCCGCCGGTTTCAGGACTGGATCGGCGGGGCCCCCGACCCCGTACCGGACCGCGCCCCGCTCCGCCGCTGACGCAGCGCCGACAGCGCGCACAGCACCAGCGTCACGGCGATCGCCGCCAGATGTTCCTTGCCGGCCATGTTGTCCTTGATCAGCATCTCGCCGGCCATCGCCACGATCACCAGGGCGAGGGTCACATACGCCCGGTAGCGCCAGGCGACGTACACCGCGAGGCCGACCACCGCCGCCGACGGCCCGGTGTCCAGGACCTGCGCGTCGGACGCGGGGAGCCCGAACGGGCCACCGGGACCCACGGCGATCCCGATCCGGGCGTACAGCGTCCCGGCGACCGTGGCGGCATAGGCGAGGGCGAGGGTGAGGCCCCGCCCGAGGCAGATCTCCGCGATCCCGAACATGATCAGGATCTGCGCGAGCGCGCCCCACACGGGCAGATCGAGGGCCGGTACGAACAGGGAGAGCGGCGTGCGGAGCAGCGCGAGCCACAGCGGTTCGTCGGCCCGTACGGCGCCCACGTCCTCCACGAAGTCATGGCCCCAGGACTGCTGATGGACGACATACAGCACGGCGGTCAGCAGCACCGCGCCCAGCGTCATGGCGATCGCCCGCCACCCGCTCCGGCGCAGCGCCGCCCGCACGGTGGCGTACAACGCCCCCCACTCGGCACGGGCCCAGCGGACGAGGGGCCCCACGATGATGTCCATCTCGGCGAATTGTGCCGACTTCGGGGGGTTCGCGCATGACCGGGGCGCCGGTATCGCCCGGACGCCTGCCCGGCCGGTTGGCTGGTCGGTCAGTGGGCTGCCCGGTCGCCCGGTCGCCCGGCGCTCGGTGCAGGCCGCTCGGTTGCCGGGCTGGCCGGTCAGTGAGCTGCTCGATCACCGACCCATCGATGACGGGGCCGCTCGATTACGCGGGCCCGCTCGAATACGGGGGGCCGCTCGATTACGCGGGCCGCTCGAAAACGTGGCTACTCGGCCGCCGTGCCCTTGTCGCCCGTCTCCTCCTGGCCGACGGGCGTCACGACCGCAGCCTTCTCCTCCCCGGCCTTCCCGTCCCCGGGAGTCTCCTCACCCGCCGTCTGCTCACCCGCCGTCGTGTCCCCGGCCGTCGCGTCCCCGGCCGTCCCCTCCCCGGCCCGCTCCGGCAGCTCCGCCGCCAGTGCCGCCGCGCCCCGTACCAGCGGGAGTGCCAGCATCGCGCCGGCCCCCTCGCCCACCGACAGCCCCTGGGTCAGCAGCGGCTCCAGCGCCATCCGGTCCAGCGCCTTGGCCTGACCCGGCTCCCCGCTGTCGTGTCCCGCCAGCCACCAGTCCGGCGCCCGGAACGCGATCCGCTGCCCGACCAGCGCGCACGCCGCCGACACGACACCGTCGAGGATCACCGGCGTCTTGCGCACCGCGCACTGGAGCAGGAACCCGGTCATCGCGGCGAAGTCCGCCCCGCCGACCGTCGCCAGCAACTGCAACTGCTCCCCGAGCACCGGCCGGGCCCGGCGCAGCGAGTCCCGGATCGCCGCGCACTTGCGCATCCACGCCAGGTCGTCGATCGCGAGCCCGCCCCGCCCGGTCACCACCGACGCGTCCGTCCCGCACAGCGCCGCGACCAGCACCCCGGCGACCGTGGTCCCGCCCACGCTCACATCGCCGAGCACCACCAGATCCGTACCGGAGTCGGCCTCCTCGTCGGCCACCGCGACCCCGGCCCGGAAGGCGGCCTCCGCCTCGTCGAGGGTCAGCGCGTCCTCGATGTCGATCCGCCCGCTGCCACGCCGCACCCGGTGCCGCACGACGTCCGCCGGCAGCGACTCGGGGTCGCAGTCGAGGGCCAGGTCGACGACCCGCACCGGCACCTCGGCCCGCCGGGCGAGCACCGACACCGGCCGGCCGCCCGCCAGCACCTCGCGCACCAGGGTCGCGGCGCTGCCCGCGGGCCGGGCGGAGACGCCCAGTCCGGCGATCCCGTGATCACCGGCGAACAGCACCGCCTTGGGCCGTACGACCGGCCGCACCGGGACCACGCCCTGCGCGGCGGCCAGCCATTCACCCAGCTCGTCCAGGCGGCCCAGGGATCCGGGCGGCACGCTCCGGCGCTCCCGGTAGGCCTCGGCGTCCCGGCGCACCCCTCCGTCGGGGCGCTCGATCAGATCGGTGAAGTCGTCGAGATTCAGCGCGCTCATTCGCCGAACAGTACCGGCCCCGCACGGACGGAACGGAGCCGCGATCGGCACCACGTCAGCGGAGCGTCGTTGCACCCGGGATGACGATCCCATACGTTCCGGTATGCACAGAATTGCCGCACATAAACCG
Source organism: Streptomyces sp. NPDC059477 (assembly GCF_042749375.1). Taxonomy (NCBI): domain Bacteria; kingdom Bacillati; phylum Actinomycetota; class Actinomycetes; order Kitasatosporales; family Streptomycetaceae; genus Streptomyces; species Streptomyces sp. NPDC059477. The sequence goes on from NZ_JBHYUG010000120.1 coordinate 7,656, forward strand.
CACATAAAGGTCCCTCGTAGTGGACTCCAGGGAGCCCCAGATGTCCCCGCCACCGCTTCCACCCGCGTCACCCCCCTCACCCACTTCACCCCCCTCACCCCCTTCACTCGCGTCATCGGCCCCGGCGACCGCGCGGCGCCGTGCCGCCTACGCCGCCGAACTGGCCCTGGGCACCGACCGTTTCCACGAGCCGCGCCGCGAGGACTGCCCCTGGTGCGGGTCGGTGTGCCTGCGGGTCCGGCTCACCGCGCCCGACCTGGTGCAGGGCAAGCCGGGCCGGTTCACGCTCGACGAGTGCCGGGACTGCGGCCACGCCTTCCAGAACCCCCGGCTGACCCCCGAGGGCCTGTCCTTCTACCACTGGGACGCCGCCGAGGCCCGCCCCGACGCCCCGGCCCGCTCCCGCCGCCGGCTGCGCGCCACCGCCCGCGTACTGCTGGGCGTCCCCGAGCCGGAGAGCTGGCTGGACGTCGGCACGGGCGCCGGCGACTTCCCGGACGCCGCCCGCGAACTCTTCCCGTACACGGCCTTCGACGGCCTGGACGCCGGTCCACGGGTGGTACGGGCCCGGGAGGCGGGCCGGATCGAGGAGGCCCACATCGGCCGGCTGACCGCCCCGGCGACGGCGGCCCGGCTGCGCGCCCGCTACGACGTCGTCAGCCTGCTCCACCACCTGGAGCGCACCCCCGACCCCCGCGCGGAACTCGCCGCCGCGCTGACCACCCTGCGCCCCGGCGGCCATCTGCTGCTGGAGGTGACGGACCCGCACAGCGCGTACGCCGCGCTGCTGGGCAAGTGGTGGCTGCCGCACACCCAGCCGCACCATCTGCACCTGCTCCCGGCGGCCAACCTCCGGGCGGAGCTGGAGTCCCAGGGCTGCACGGTCATCACCACGGACCACCGCGCCGCGCACACGCCCTACGACCTCACCGCGGCGGCGACCCTCCTGCTGACCCGGGCCCTCCCGTCCCCGGACGTCCCCTGGCGTGCCGCGCCCCCCACACCGGGACAGCTCAGGGCGCGCAGCGCGCTGACCCGCCTCACCGGCCCCGTGTGCGCCACGGCCAGGGCACTGGACCACTGCCTGGCCCCGGCACTGCGCCGCACGCCGTTCTCCAACACGTACCGGATCATCGCGCGCAAGAGCCAGTAGCCGATCCGCCGCCGATCCGCCCCCACCCGTCGTCGCTCAGGGCCGCAGCACGACCACCTGCCCCGCCACCACCAGCAACACCTGCTCGCACTCCCCGGCGACCGCCGCGTTCAGCCGCCCCAGCTCGTCCCGGTAGCGCCGCCCGGACGCGGTGGCCGGTACGATCCCCGACCCCACCTCGTTGGACACGGCGACCACCACCCGCCGGGTCGCCCGCACCGCCCCCACCAGCTCCCGCACCCGCTCCCGCAGCGCCTTCTCGCCCCCGTCCGCCCACAGGGCGTCGTCCCACGCCTCCACGGCGTCCATGGCATCGGTCAGCCACAGCGACAGACAGTCGACCAGCAGCGGCGGCCCCTCCTGGGCCAGCAGCGGCACCAGGTCACAGGTCTCCACCGTCCGCCACGACCCCGGCCGCCGCTCCCGGTGCAGACCGACCCGCGCCGCCCACTCACCGTCCCCGCCCCGCGTCCCCCCGGTCGCCGCGTACACCACGTCCGGGAACGACTCCAGCCGCCGTTCCGCCTCCACCGACTTCCCCGACCGCGCCCCGCCCAGCACCAGCGTCCGCCGCGGCACATCCGGTACGTCGTCGTAGGCGCCCAGCGTCAGCGTCGTCCCGTCCGGCACCGCCCGCGCCCCGGCCGCCGCCAGCCGCCGGCGCAGTTCCCGCCCCGGCGGCACGTCATGGTCCAGATGGACGGCGATGACATCGGTGGTGGGCCCGACCGCCCGAACCGCCCGCAGCCGCGCGGGCGCGTCCGGCCGCCCGATCACATCCGCCAGCACCATGTCGTACGGCTCCGGCGCCCGGTCGCCCTCCTCCAGTCCGGCGGGCGCGCCCCCCGGCGGCAGATACAGCAGCCGGGCGCCGTCCGGCCCGGTCACCGCGTACCCCGTGCCCGGCGCGTCCATCGCCACCGCCCGCACCCGGTGCCCGGTCAGCAACGCCAGCTCGCGCCCGTCCGGGACCCGGCCCGGCTGCGGCAGCCCGGCGGGCACCTCGACCGGCGGCCCGTCGTGCGGATGCGACAGCAGCACCTGCCGCACCCCGCCCAGCGAGCGCCCCGCACGCGCCGCCGAGAACGCCGCACCCGGCGTCAGATCCAGCAGCAGCGTGCCGTCCACCAGCAGCGCGGTGGCAGCCCGGGCGTCCGGCCCCACCGCGCCGGCGCAATTGGCGCAGGAACAACCAGGGCGAGGCAGCCCCGCGGGAGCACCGGTGCCGAGCAGAGTAAGTTCCACCCCCCGATTTTCCCCGCCCCCACCCCACCCCGCCCACCGGGCTCCCCGGCCCCCACCCACCCGGATCCCCCGGTCGCGCTCACCAGGGCCCCGCAACCCCACCCCCTGTGATCAATCCCCTCCGGTCCGCGACCCCCCGGCCCCCCGACGGCTTAGGCTCGGGGCGGGGTCGGATCAAGATCCGGCCCGGCTCTGCACGCTCTGACATCAGGGAGGCCCGTATGGCGGCATGGACGTGGCGGTTCGAGAAGGCCGACGGGACGGAGGTGCAGCCCGCCGTGGTTCCGGAGGAGTTCACCACGCAGGGGGACGCCGAGTCCTGGATCGGTGAGTACTGGAAGGAACTGCTGGCGGGCGGCACGGACCAGGTGCGGCTCTTCGAGGACCTCACGGAGATCTACGGGCCGATGAGCCTGCACGCCGCCGCCGAGGCGTGACCGGGGGAGGGGCGGAAACACGCACCGCCCCTCCACCCCCCCCACGCCGGTCGGCTCACTGCTTGCCGAGCGTGACGTCCGCCTTCTCCTCGGTGCCGTCGCGGGTGAAGGTCACCGACGTCCTGTCGCCGGGTCTGTCCGCCGCCAGCGCCTCCGAGAGGGACGTGATGGTGGTGATGGTGACGTCCCCGAGCCGGATGATGATGTCCCCGGCCCGGAGCCCGGCCTTCGCGGCGGCGCCGCCCTTCTCCACGGACACGATCGCCACCCCGGCCGGCTGGAAGTCGCTGTCGACCACGGTCCGGCCGACGATGCCGAGCGCGGCCCGCCCGGAGTCGGTGACCCGCCCCTCCTTGATGATCTGGTCCGCGACCGTCGTCACCATGGACGACGGGATGGCGAACCCGATACCGGGCGCGGCGCTGCCCCCGAGGTCGGGATCGGTGGCGGCCAGCGTGGGGATGCCGATGACCTCGCTGTCGAGGTCGACGAGCGCGCCCCCGCTGTTGCCCGGGTTGATCGCCGCCGAGGTCTGGATCATGTTGGCGATGGTGGCGCCCGTACCGCCGCCCGACTGGCTCTCGCTGACGGTCCGCCCGGTCGCCGAGACGATGCCCTGTGTCACGCTCGACGACAGCCCCAGCGGTGAGCCCATCGCCAGCACGATGTCACCGACCTGCACCTTCGAGGAGTCGGCGAACTTCGCCGCCTTCAGCCCGTCCGGCACCGAGTCCAGCTTGATCACCGCCAGGTCCTGCTCGGGGTAGGCGTACACCAGCTTCGCGGTCAGCGGCTGCTCGTTGTTGGCGGTCGTGACCGCGAAGGACGTCTCACTGCCGACGACATGCGCGTTGGTGACGACATGGCCCTTGTCGTCGTACAGCACACCGGAGCCCAGCTCATTGGCGGCCTGGATCTGCACCACCGACGGCAGTACGTCCTTGATGACCCTCAGATAGTCGCTCTGGAGGTCGCTGACGGCCCTGGGCGCGGCAGCCTGGGCGGTGTCCGCACGGTCCTCCGTCCGCGCCCCCGACCCCGAGCAACCGGCGACGAGCGCGAGACAGCACGAGAGTCCGACGATCAGCCCGGCAGGCCGTGGCACACGGAATCGGGAAGCGTCCATGCCCCGAGTCTCACGGCGCCGACCCTTGAGGGCCCGCCGTGGTCACCCGAACGAGCACCCGCGCACCAGGGCCGGTCGGCAGACTCCCGCCCGCCCCGCGCGGAACGGCCGCCCGGACGGCGCCTCAGCCCCGTACCCCGCAAAGATGCAGCAGCGCCGCCACCCCGCGGTACGGGTCCGTGCGCCCCGCCCGCTCCTCCGCGGCCAGCAGATTCTCCATGTCCCTGGGATCCTGGGGCAGTTCGGCGTCGTCGGCGGCCCGGTCGGTGAACAGCCGCACGCCGTACCAGGCGCGCAGCGGGGCCCCGATGCCCGCCAGGGTGCTGGCCAGCGCCGAGCGGCGGTCCGCGCGGACGTCCAGGCCCAGCCGGTTGCGATACGTACTCGTGTCGAAGGCGGCCAGCGCCCCGGCCCAGTCACCGGCCAGCCCCGCGCGCAGGGCCAGCGCGTCGCCGTTGCGCACCACGAGGGAGAGCAGCCCGCCCGGGGCCATCACCCGGGCCAGCCCGGCCAGCAGCGGGTCGGGCTCCTCGACGTACATCAGCACCCCGTGGCACAGCACCACGTCGAAACTGCCCGGCAGGAAGTGCACCCCGGTGTCCCGGCCGTCACCCTGCACGATCCGCATCCGCTCCCGGATGCCCTCGGGCTCCGCGGCCAGCGCCGCACGCGCCGCCGCGATCATCGTGGCGTCCTGCTCGACGCCCGTCACCTCATGCCCGGCGCGGGCCAGCCGCAGCGCCTGCGTGCCCTGCCCCATCCCCACGTCGAGCACCCGCAGCCGTCGCCCGACCGGGAACCGCCCGGCTATCTGCTCATCGAGCTGCCGGGCCACCAGCTCCTGCCGTACGACATCACGCAACCCGCCGAGCATGCCCAGCCAGGCGCGTGCCGCACCCCCGGAGAACGACGCTGCGCTCAGGGCCGCTCTCCGCGCTTGACCTGCGGCTTCGGCAGCCGGAGCCGACGCATCTGGAGCGCGCGCATCAGGGCGTAGGCCACCGCGCCCCGGCGGTTCTCGTCCGGGAACCGCTCGGCCAGCAGCTTCTTGAGCCGGAAGCCGGTGACGAACGCGTCCAGCACGATCAGCACGATCACCACCAGCCACAGCAGCAGCGCGATGGACTGGAGCTGGGCCACCTGGACCATGCTCAGCACCAGGATCACCACGGCCATCGGCAGGAAGTACTCCGCGATGTTGAACCGCGAGTCGATGAAGTTGCGGGCGAAGCGGCGCACCGGACCCTTGTCGCGGGCCGGGAGATAGCGCTCGTCACCCCCCGCGAGCGCCTTGCGCTGCCGCTCCATGGCGGCACGGCGCTCCTCGCGCGAGCGCTTGGCGGCCTCCTTGCGCGTCGTGGGCGTATTGGCCACGCTGCGGCGCTGGGACTGGGCCTCACTGCGCTTGGGCGTGGGCCTGCCCTTGGGGGCCTGCGGGTCACGGGTCTGCTGGGAGCCGGTCACCTGCGCCTGGTCGGCGGCGGTGGCCTTCTCGTCTTTGGCACGGCTACGGAACACAAAACCCAAGGGTACGGGGTACACAGGCATGGACCCCAGCCCCGGGGGGAACGATCCCGCAACACCAGTCGTCTGTAGGGGACAGACGCGGACGTTGTGTACGCGTCCGGACGGCCGGTGGGGAAGCGGTGCACGACCCTGGGGAGAGCGGTCCCCGGGTACCACCTACTCCCTGGGCCGGATCAGAGGTGGACGCACTCGTCCTTGGGGAGGAGCGCATCCGACCCGGAACAGTGCGTCAATGGATGCAGGGCCCGTACTGTGGGTTCTGTCGCAGAGCTGGAGCTGTAGTCCGTCAGAAGGGGGCGCGCGAAGCCCATGAGCGGTGTCATGAAGCGTATGGGGATGATCTTCCGCGCGAAGGCGAACAAGGCCCTTGACCGGGCCGAGGACCCGCGCGAGACCCTCGATTACTCGTACCAGAAGCAGCTGGAGCTGCTCCAGAAGGTCCGCCGCGGCGTCGCGGACGTGGCCACGTCGCGCAAGCGGCTGGAATTGCAGCTCAACCAGCTCCAGAACCAGTCCGGCAAGCTGGAGGACCAGGGCCGCAAGGCGCTGGCCCTGGGCCGGGAGGACCTCGCCCGCGAGGCGCTCTCCCGCCGGGCCGCCCTCCAGCAGCAGGTCACCGACCTGGAGACCCAGCACGCCACCCTCCAGGGCGAGGAGGAGAAGCTCACCCTCGCGGCCCAGCGCCTCCAGGCCAAGGTGGACGCCTTCCGTACGAAGAAGGAGACCATCAAGGCCACCTACACGGCCGCGCAGGCCCAGACCCGGATCGGCGAGGCGTTCTCCGGCATCTCCGAGGAGATGGGCGACGTCGGCCTGGCCATCCAGCGCGCCGAGGACAAGACCGCCCAGCTCCAGGCGCGGGCCGGCGCGATCGACGAACTGCTCGCCTCCGGCGCCCTGGACGACCCCTCCGGCATGGCCAAGGACGACATCCAGGCCGAGCTGGACCGGCTCTCCGGTGGTACGGATGTAGAGCTGGAGTTGCAGCGCATGAAGGCGGAGCTGGCGGGAGGCTCCTCGTCCGGCCAGCAGGCCATCGAGGGCGGCACCAACCAGTCGCAGTCCTCGTCGCAGTCCCAGCAGCAGCCGCAGGACACCCCGAGGTTCGACAAGCAGTAGCACCCCGGGGCCCACGCCGAGGAGGGCGACATGATCGTACGGATCATGGGGGAGGGACAGGTGAGGCTGGCCGACAGCCACCTCACCGACCTGAACAAGCTGGACGACGAGCTGTTGGCGGAGATGGAGACCGGCGACGGCCCCGGCTTCCGCCGCACCCTTGAGGCCCTCCTGCACGAGGTCCGCTCCCTGGGCACCCCCCTCCCCGACGACGCCCTCGAACCCTCCGACCTCATCCTCCCGTCCCCGGACGCCACCCTGGACGAGGTACGCGACCTGCTCGGCGACGACGGCTTGATCCCGGGTTGATTTCCGGAACGCCGGGTCCCCTCGCGACGCCGGGTCCGGAAACCTCAGCCCGTCCGGCCTTTGCGGACGAGGCCCCTCAAGGGCCGAAGCGGAGGTCTGGGCGCGGCAGCCCCCAGCCGGGCCCGAGGTGCAACGCCGCAGCCGTACTCACCGGCGTCGACCCCAGTTACCGTAAATCCCCGTGAGCACACTCCACCGCGCCGGCCGCAGGCTCCGCGCACACCCCTTGGTGCTGGACGCGGCCCTCGCCGCGGCCGTCCTGGTGTGCATGATCGCCGGTTCCTTCACCGACTCGCACGGCGACAAGGGCGTCACCTGGGGCATCCGCACGCCCGACGCGCTCGGCCTGGTCCTGATGACCCTCGGCGCCTGCGCCCTCGTCCTGCGCCGCCGCGCCCCCATGGCCGTCCTCGCCGTCACCTGCGCCCTCACAGCCGTGGAGAACATCTCCAGCGCCGCCCGCGCCCCCGTCGCGATGGCCGCCGTCGTCGCCCTCTACACGGTCGCCGCCCGCACCGACCGCCACACCACCTGGCGGATCACCCTGGTCACCACCGCCGTACTGGCCGGCTCGGCGATGCTGGCCGGCCCGCTGCCCTGGTACGCCCAGGAGAACCTCGGCATCATCGCCTGGACCGGCATCGGCGCCACCGCCGGGGACGCCGTCCGCAGCCGCCGCGCCTTCGTCGACGCCATCCGGGAACGCGCGGACCGCGCCGAACGCACCCGGGAGGAGGAGGCCCGCCGCCGGGTCGCCGAGGAACGGCTGCGCATCGCCCGCGACCTGCACGACGTCGTGGCCCACCACATCGCGCTGGTCAACGTCCAGGCCGGGGTCGCCGCCCACGTCATGGACAAGCGGCCCGACCAGGCCAAGGAGGCCCTCGCGCACGTCCGGGACGCCAGCCGCTCCGCGCTCAACGAACTGCGCGCCACCGTCGGGCTGCTGCGCCAGTCCGACGACCCCGAGGCCCCCACCGAACCCGCCCCCGGCCTCGGCCGCCTGGAGGAGCTGGTGGGCACCTTCCGCAACGCCGGGCTGAAGGTCGAGGTGGCCCGCGCCGACCAGGGCGTGACCCTGCCCGCCGCCGTCGACCTCGCCGCCTACCGGGTCATCCAGGAAGCCCTCACCAACGTCCAGAAACACGCCGGAACGGCCGCGAAGGCCGAGGTCAGCGTCGTCCGCGTGGGACCGGACATAGAGATCACCGTGCTGGACAGCGGATCGGGGGACGGTGTCACCCCCGCCGACGGCGGCGGCCACGGCCTGCTCGGCATGCGCGAGCGCGTCTCCGCCGTACGCGGCACCCTCACCACCGGCCCCCGCTACGGCGGCGGCTTCCGCGTCCATGCGATCCTGCCGGTCAGGACCGTGAAACCCGGGGAGTCCAGATGACCGTACGCGCCACCGCCCGCCCCCGAATACCTGGAGCCCCCGGATGACCATCCGTGTGCTCCTCGCCGACGACCAGGCCCTGCTGCGCAGCGCCTTCCGGGTGCTGGTCGACTCCGAGCCGGACATGGAGGTGGTGGGGGAGGCATCCGACGGGGCCGAGGCGGTACGCCTCGCGAAGGAGGTACGCGCGGACGTCGTCCTGATGGACATCCGGATGCCCGGCACCGACGGTCTCGCCGCGACCCGCATGATCAGCTCCGACCCCGCCCTCGCACACGTACGGATCGTCATCCTGACCACCTTCGAGGTGGACGACTACGTGGTGCAGTCACTGCGCGCCGGGGCCTCCGGGTTCCTCGGCAAGGGGTCCGAGCCCGAAGAGCTGCTCACCGCCATACGGCTGGCCGCCGACGGGGAGGCGCTGCTGTCCCCGGCCGCCACCAAGGGCCTGATCGCCCGCTTCCTCGCCCAGGGCGACGGCTCCGGTGACCACGACCCGGCCCGCGCCGAGCGGCTCGACGCGCTCACCGGACGCGAGCGCGAGGTGCTGGTGCAGGTCGCCGGGGGCCACTCCAACGACGAGATAGCCGAACGCCTCGCGGTCAGCCCGCTCACCGTGAAGACCCATGTCAACCGGGCCATGGCCAAGCTCGGCGCCCGCGACCGCGCCCAGCTGGTGGTCATCGCGTACGAGTCGGGCCTGGTCCGTCCAAGGGTGGACTGACATCCATCCGGCCCTACTGCACCCGCAGTATGCGCGGGATAAGGATCTGGACCTGGGGGCGACGGATCGGGCCTCGCCGATGGCTCAGTGTGTGGGAGTGGGCGGTCATCCCCGCCCCGGCAGACCCCAGCCCCGCCCCCGGCCACGGAAAAGAGACGCTGACCCATGTCCTGGCTGTCCAGATTCAGCCTCGCGCAACGGGCCCTGATAGGGCTGATGTCCATCATCGCGCTCGCCTTCGGGGCGATCGCGATCCCGCAGCTGAAGCAGCAGCTGCTGCCCACCATCGAACTGCCCATGGTGTCGGTCATCGCGCCGTACCAGGGCGCGTCGCCGGACGTGGTCGAGAAGCAGGTCGTCGAACCCATCGAGAACAGCCTCGAAGCGGTCGACGGCATCTCCGGCGTCACCTCCACCGCCAGCGAGGGCAACGCCGTGATCATGGCGTCCTTCGAGTACGGCCCCGACACCAAGCAGCTGGTCGCCGACGTCCAGCAGGCCGTCAACCGGGCCCGTGCCATGCTCCCGGACGACGTGGACCCGCAGGTCGTCGCCGGATCCACGGACGACATACCCACCGTGGTCCTCGCCGTGACCTCGGACGAGGACCAGCAGGCGCTGGCCGACCGGCTCGACCGGACCGTCGTCCCGTCCCTGGAGGGCATCGACGGCGTCGGCCAGGTCACCATCGACGGCGTGCGTGACCTCCAGGTCACCGTCACCCCCGACGACGCCGAGCTGGCGGACGCGGGCCTGTCCGTCCAGTCGCTCGCCCAGGCGCTCCAGGCCGGCGGCGCCACCGTCCCGGCCGGCTCCTTCGACGAGGGCGGCGCGAATCGCACCGTCCAGGTCGGCGGCGGCTTCACCTCGCTGGCGCAGATCGAGGACCTGATGGTGACCGGCGAGCCCGGCACCGACCCGGTCCGCCTCGGCAGCGTCGCCCAGGTCGAGCAGCAGCAGGCCACCGCCGACTCGCTGACCCGCACCAACGGCGAGCCCAGCCTCGCCATCGCCGTCACCATGGGCCAGGACGGCAGCGCGGTCGCCATCTCCGACGAGGTCGAGAAGAAGCTTCCGCAGCTGCGCGAGGACCTCGGCTCCGGCGCCGACGTCACGGTCGTCTCCGACCAGGGCCCGGCGGTGTCGAAGTCCATCAAGGGCCTGACCACCGAGGGCGCCCTCGGTCTGGTCTTCGCCGTCCTGGTGATCCTGGTCTTCCTCGCGTCGATCCGCTCCACGCTGGTCACCGCGGTCAGCATCCCGCTGTCCATCGTCCTCGCCCTGATCGTGCTGTGGACGCGCGACCTGTCGCTGAACATGCTCACCCTCGGCGCCCTGACCATCGCGATCGGCCGGGTCGTCGACGACTCGATCGTGGTCCTGGAGAACATCAAGCGCCATCTCGGCTACGGCGAGGAACGCGAGGCCGCGATCATCACCGCGGTCCGCGAGGTGGCCGGAGCGGTCACCTCCTCCACCCTCACCACGGTCGCCGTGTTCCTGCCGATCGGCCTGGTCGGCGGCATGGTCGGCCAGCTGTTCGGCTCGTTCAGCCTCACCGTCACCGCCGCCCTGCTGGCATCGCTGCTGGTCTCGCTGACCGTCGTCCCGGTGCTGTCGTACTGGTTCCTGCGCGCCCCCAAGGGCACCCCCGAGGACGCCGGCGAGGCCCGCAGGCTGGCCGAGGAGAAGGAGTCCAAGAGCCGCCTCCAGCGCCTGTACGTCCCCGTCCTCCAGTTCGCCACCCGGCGCCGGCTGACCAGTGTGGCCATCGCCGTCGTCGTGCTCCTGGGCACCATCGGCATGGCGCCGCTGCTCAAGACGAACTTCTTCGACCCGGGCGACCAGGAGGTGCTCAGCATCCGGCAGGAGCTGCCGCCCGGCACCAGCCTCGCCGCCACCGACGCCCAGGCCGAGAAGGTCGAGGAGGTCCTCGGCCGCACCGAGGGCGTCAAGGACTACCAGGTCACCGTCGGCTCGTCCGGCTTCATGGCGGCCTTCGGCGGCGGCACCGACACCAACCAGGCGAACTACTCCGTGATGCTGGAGGAGTCCGCCTCGTACGAGGACGTCGAGCAGCGCATCGACGACGGGCTCAAGGAGCTCGACGGCATCGGCACCACGACCATCGCGGCCGGTGACGGCTTCGGCAGCCAGGACCTCAGCGTGGTCGTCAAGGCCGCCGACGCGGATGTCCTGCGCACCGCCGCCGAGCAGGTCCGCGAGGCGGTCGCCAAGCTCGACGACGTCACCGACGTCACCAGCGACCTGGCGCAGAGCGTGCCGCGGATCTCGGTGCGCGCCAACGACCGCGCCGCCGAGGCCGGTTTCACCGACCAGAGTCTCGGCGCGGCCGTCGCCCAGGCGGTCCGCGGCACCACCGCCGCCCAGGCCACCCTGGACGACACCGAGCGGGACATCGTCATCAAGTCGGCGCGGCCCGCGACGACCCTCGCCGAGCTGAAGGCGCTCCGCCTCGGCGCGGTGAAGCTCGGTGACATCGCGACCGTCGAACTGGTCGACGGCCCGGTCTCCATGACCCGGATCGACGGCCAGCGCTCGGCGACCGTCACCGCCAAGCCGACCGCCGACAACACGGGCGCGGTCAGCACCGAACTGAACACGGCGATCAACGACCTGGACCTCCCCGCGGGGGCCACGGCGTCGATCGGCGGGGTCACCGAGGACCAGGGCGACGCGTTCGCCAACCTGGGCCTGGCCATGCTGGCGGCCATCGCGATCGTCTTCATGCTGCTGGTGGCGACCTTCCGTTCGCTGGTCCAGCCGCTGATCCTGCTGGTGTCCATCCCGTTCGCGGCGACCGGCGCGCTCGGCCTGCTGATCATCACCGGCACCGCGATGGGCGTCCCGGCGATGATCGGCATGCTGATGCTGATCGGCATCGTGGTCACCAACGCGATCGTGCTGATCGACCTGATCAACCAGTACCGCAGACAGGGTTACGGCGTGGTCGAGGCCGTGATCGAGGGTGGCCGGCACCGGCTGCGCCCGATCCTGATGACGGCCCTCGCGACCATCTTCGCGCTGCTCCCGATGGCCCTGGGCATCACCGGCGAGGGCGGCTTCATCGCCCAGCCGCTGGCGGTGGTCGTCATCGGCGGTCTGATCAGCTCGACCCTGCTGACCCTGCTGCTGGTCCCGACGCTCTACGCGATGCTGGAACTGCGCAAGGAGCGCCGGGCGAAGAAGCGGGCGGCCAAGCGGGAGAAGAAGTCCGGCAGCGGCGGCCCCGCGGCCGGCGCGGACAAGTCACCGGAGCCCGCCGGAGTCTGACGGCCCGTCCGTTCATCGTCCGTTCCTCACCTCCGCGATTCCCGCTCCATGGCCCCCTGTCCGGCGTGTCCGACGCCGGGCGGGGGGTCACAGCTTTCACTTGGTCTAGTCCAAAGCCTTGACTTGCCATTCCCTCAAGCCTTAAAAGAAGCGATGAGAGTAGTCGTTCTCACCACCTCTTTCCCCCACTGAGCAGAGGCGAGGTTTGGCATGGGCTTCAAGATGCGCTGGAGACGTACGGCGTCGGCGGCGGCCGGCACCCTGGTGGTCGCCCTTCTGAGCGTGCTGCCCGCACAGCCCGCGGCGGCGGCCACCGGCCAGATCAGCGGCCTGGCAGGCAAGTGCGTCGACGTGGCGGCGGCCGGCACGGCCAACGGCACGGCCGTCCAGCTCTACGACTGCAACGGCACCGCCGCCCAGCAGTGGAACGTCGGCTCCGACGGCACCGTACGGGCGCTCGGCAAGTGTCTGGACGTCTCGGGCGGCTCCACCGCCGACGGCGCCCTGATCCAGCTCTGGGACTGCAACGGCTCGGGTGCCCAGCGGTGGACGGTCTCCGCCGCCCGGGACATCGTCAACCCGCAGGCCAACAAGTGCCTGGACGTCACCGGCGCCAACTCCGCCAACGGCACCCGGATCCAGCTGTGGACCTGCAACGGCACCGCCGCCCAGAAGTGGACCGCCCCGGCGGCCGGCGGTGGCACCACGCCGAGCGGATTCGTGGTCACCGAGGCCCAGTTCAACCAGATGTTCCCGGGCCGCAATTCCTTCTACAGCTACAGCGGACTGGTCGCCGCCCTCAGCGCCTACCCGGCGTTCGCCAACACCGGCAGCGACACCGTGAAGAAGCAGGAGGCCGCGGCCTTCCTCGCCAACGTCAACCACGAGACCGGCGGACTGGTCCACATCGTGGAGCAGAACACGGCCAACTACCCGGCCTACTGCAACTGGAGCATGTCGTACGGCTGCCCGGCCGGTCAGGCCGCTTACTACGGCCGTGGCCCGATCCAGCTCAGCTGGAACTTCAACTACAAGGCGGCCGGTGACGCCCTCGGCCTCGATCTCCTCAACAACCCCTGGCTGGTCCAGAACGACGCCTCCGTCGCCTGGCGCACCGGCCTGTGGTACTGGAACACGCAGAACGGTCCCGGCACCATGACCGGCCACAACGCCATGGTCAACGGCGCCGGCTTCGGCCAGACCATCCGTTCCATCAACGGCACCCTGGAGTGCGACGGCCGCAACCCGGCCCAGGTCCAGAGCCGCGTGGACGCCTACAACCGCTTCGCCGGCATCCTCGGGGTGACCCCGGGCGCCAACCTGTACTGCTGACCCGGCCGACCCGGCTGATCCATCGGGCATGGCCCAAGGGGTGCCTTCCTGTCGCGGAGGGCGCCCCTCGGGTCGGGCCGGGATCAGGCCGGGACGTTCACGGCGGCGCCGGTATCCGCCTACGGCAGCGCCAGCATCCGCTCCAGCGCCAGCTTCGCGAACGCCTCGGTCTCCTGGTCGACCTCGATCCGGTTGACGAGGTTGCCCTCGGCGAGCGACTCCAGCGCCCACACCAGATGCGGCAGGTCGATCCGGTTCATGGTGGAGCAGAAGCACACCGTCCGGTCCAGGAAGGTGATCTCCTTGCCCTCGGGGGCGAAACGGTTCGCCAGCCGCCGGACCAGATTCAGTTCGGTGCCGATCGCCCACTTCGAGCCGGCCGGGGCCGCCTCCAGGGCCTTGATGATGTACTCGGTCGAACCGACGTGGTCGGCGGCGGCCACCACCTCGTGCCGGCACTCGGGGTGCACCAGGACGTTCACACCCGGGATCCGCTCCCGTACGTCGTTGACGGAGTCGAGGCTGAAGCGGCCGTGCACCGAGCAGTGCCCGCGCCACAGGATCATCTTGGCGGCACGCAGCTCCTCGGTGGTCAGCCCGCCGTTGGGCTTGTGCGGGTTGTAGAGCACGCAGTCGTCCAGGGACATCCCCATGTCCCGCACGGCGGTGTTGCGGCCGAGGTGCTGGTCGGGCAGGAACAGCACCTTCTCGCCCTGCGCGAAGGCCCACTCCAGGGCCCGCTGGGCGTTGGAGGAGGTGCAGATCGTGCCGCCGTGCCTGCCCGTGAACGCCTTGATGTCGGCGGACGAGTTCATGTACGACACCGGCACGACCTGCTCGGCCACCCCGGCCTCGGTCAGCACGTCCCAGCACTCGGCGACCTGTTCCGCGGTCGCCATGTCGGCCATCGAGCAGCCGGCGGCGAGGTCGGGCAGGACCACCTTCTGGGTGTCGGAGGTGAGGATGTCGGCCGACTCGGCCATGAAGTGCACACCGCAGAAGACGATGTACTCGGCCTCCGGCCGGGCCGCCGCGTCCCGGGCCAGCTTGAAGGAGTCGCCGGTGACATCCGCGAACTGGATGACCTCGTCGCGCTGGTAGTGATGCCCGAGCACGAACACCTTGTCGCCGAGCTTCTCCTTGGCCGCGCGGGCCCGCTCGACCAGATCCGGGTCGGACGGCGAGGGGAGGTCACCGGGACATTCGACACCGCGCTCGCTCCTCGGGTCGGCCTCCCGGCCGAGGAGCAGCAGGGCGAGCGGGGACGGCTGTACGTCGAGATCCTGGGTCTGGGCGGTGGTCACGACACACACCCTTTCTGTTCTGCGGCGTCGACTTCTCGTCGGTTTGACACTATTTATCATAACCGCTTCACGTCAGTTTGACGATCTGCATAGCGTCGATGTGACGTGAATCCCTGAACGGCGTCCGAGGACGCATTCACCGCTCCCGGCCGTGTGTGCGAGCATGAAAAGGGAACGACAACAACGGCACGCGACGAAAAGACGAGCGAGAAGACGAGCGCTGGTCCGGAATGAATCCCCGGCCCCGCCGGTTGAACCGTCGGCAAGCAGTCTCCGTACAACCCGGGAGAGATGTAGATGTCCGTATCGGACGAGACCACCACCGTCACCGACGGCATCGTCCTGACCGAAGCCGCCGCGGCCAAGGTCAAGGCCCTGCTCGACCAGGAAGGCCGTGACGACCTCGCGCTGCGCGTCGCCGTCCAGCCCGGCGGCTGCTCCGGCCTGCGCTACCAGCTGTTCTTCGACGAGCGTTCCCTCGACGGCGACGTCAAGAAGGACTTCGACGGCGTCAAGGTCGTCACCGACCGGATGAGCGCCCCGTACCTCGGCGGTGCCACGATCGACTTCGTGGACACCATCGAGAAGCAGGGCTTCACCATCGACAACCCGAACGCGACGGGTTCCTGCGCCTGCGGCGACTCCTTCAACTGAGCCGCCCGGCACGTTCCGGCGTACGGCGGAGAAGGCGGCGGCCCCCGGTATCGGG
>NZ_JBHYUG010000121.1:0-23029 GCF_042749375.1 Streptomyces sp. NPDC059477
CCGCACCCTCACAACCCCCCGATATCCCCCACCGGCATCCGAGGACCCCGCCGCCCCGGCACCCTCCCACTCAACAAAATCAACCGCGCAGCCCGATGCCGCTGCCCCGCGTAAGGCTCCAGCAACCGCAACATCTCCGCGTCATCCGCGTACCGATCCCCCGCGAGGGCAAACCCCACGATCCCCGGCAGATGCAGATCCCCCACGGTCACCGCATCCGCCGCCCCATGACTACGCTGCACCGTCTCCGCCGAGGTCCACGCCCCCACCCCCGGCACCACCTCAAGCCGCCCCCGAGCCTGCCCCGCGGACATTCCCGCCCCCTGTTCAAGCCGCGCAGCGACCCGCACGGCCCGCAGAATCGTCGACGCCCGCTTGTCGTCCACCCCGGCCCGATGCCACTCCCACGACGGAATCAACGCCCACGTCCGCGCGTCCGGCATCACCCAGAGCCCACCCGGCACCACCCCGGCGGCGGGCCCGGCCCCCGGCGCAGGCTCCCCGAACCTCCGCACCAGCAACCGCCACGCCCGATACGCCTCAACCGTGGTGACCTTCTGCTCCAGAATCGACGGAATCAACGACTCCATCACCAGCCCGGTCCGCGTCAGCCGCAACCCCGGCCGCCGATGCCGCGCCATGGCCACCACCCGATGCCGAGGCACGAATGCCGAGGGATCGTCCGCGCCCCCCATCAGCTCGGGCAACTGCTCCAACAGCCACTCACCCCCCGGCCCCCACGCCTCCCCCCGCACGAGCCCGTCCCGGAGGGACACCCGCAAAGTCCCGGCCCCGCAAGGCGTCCGGCTGGCCCGCCACACGGACCCGTCCGGCAACGCCCGGAACGTCGGATCCCCGGGCCCCCGCCGCAACGGCCCGAGCACCAGCCCCAGATCCACCGGCCCCCCGGGAACCCACGTCCGCACCCGCCCCGCCCGAGCGCCTCGCGCCACCCCACCGGGCACGCCGGCATCCCCGCCGCGCACCACCGCACGCGCGGGCCGAGGAGCGAAACGTCCAGCCACGACTAAATTCCCTCGAAACGCTCAGTCCATTGAAACGCGCCAACATCACCCCCGCCCCCCCGGCACACCTCACTCACCGCACCTCGATGAACCCCCCGGCATCCCGCACGGCCCGAGCCTTCGGAGCCTCCGCCGGATGCCCCACCGCGACCGCCCCCATCGGGTCCCAGTGCTCCGGCAGCTCCAGCACCCGCCGCACCACATCCCGGCAGAACATCGTCGAGGACACCCACGCCGACCCCAACCGCTCCCCGGCCAGCGCGACCAGCAGATTCTGCACGCCGGCCCCGGTGGCGACGACGAACATCTCCCGCTCGGCCGCGTCCCGCCGCGCGTCCCCGTAGGTGTGCGAGCCGTCCATGACCAGACACGGCACGACCAGATAGGGCGCGTTGCGCAGCACGTCCCCGCGCCGCACCCGCCGGGCGATGGACTCCTCGCTCCTGCCGTCCCGCCGCAGATCCGCGATCCACGCCTCGCGCATGGCGTCCAGCAGCGCGACCCTGGCCCCGGCGGACTCCAGCAGCACGAACCGCCACGGCGTGGTGTGATGCGGCGCGGGCGCCGTGACCGCCGCGGCCACCGCCCGCCGTACCGCCCCCGGATCCACCGGCTCGTCGCTGAAGGCGCGGATCGTACGCCGCTGGGTCACCGCTTCTCGTACCGCCTCCGAGGTGCCCAGCCGGAACATGTCGTCCCGCGGCTCACGCACCAGCGCGCGTGCCCCCTCGCCGTCGTCCTCGGCGACGACATGGGCGAGCCCGCGCACGACCGCCACCGGCAGCCCGGCGGCCTTGCCCTTGACCAGATCACCGGCCGCCGCGAGTTCATCGGCGGTGGACACGACGGTCGAGGCGAGCGGATTGCCGTACGAGTCCGTCCCGCCGCGCAGATCGTCCAGCACCCGCACCCCGGCGGCGCCGATCGCGACGTCCGTGAGCCCCGTGCGCCACGGCCGGCCGAAGGTGTCCGTGACGATGACCCCGACCGTGACCCCCAGCGCGTCCCGCAGTCCGTCGCGGATCGCCCGCGCGGAGGCGTCCGGGTCCTCGGGCAGCAGCAGCACCGTCCCGGAGGGTGTGTTGGAGGCGTCCACGCCGGCGGCGGCCATCACCAGGCCCTGCCGGTTCTCGACGATCCTGAGCGGACCGCGCCGGGCCACCACCCGCACGGTCTCGGCGTCGATCGCGGCCTCCCGGTCGGCCGCCTCCATGATCCGGCCCTCCGCCTTGGACACGATCTTCGAGGTGACCAGCAGCACGTCCCCGTCGACCAGACCGGGCGAGGCGGCGGCGATCAGCTTCGCCAGATCGTCCCCCGGCTGCACCTCGGGCACCCCACCCACAGCCCAGACCCGAAACCCACCACCCGGCCCCGGCCTCGGTCCCGAACCCGATCCCGCGTCCGGCCCCGAATCCGGCCCCGGCCCCGATCCCGAATCCGGCCCCGATCCCGAATCCGGCCCCGGTCGGGAACCCGATCCCGAACCTGATCCGGAATCCGGTACCGATCCGGAGCCCACTCCCGATCCCGAACCAGATCCGGAACCCCAAGCCGACCCCGACCCTGACCCCGAACCGGGCCCAGCCCCCGAACCGGACCCGGACCCCAAACCAGATCCCACGCCCGGATCCACGCCCGGATCCACCCCCGAACCCGACCCCCCAGCCGTCACATCCGAGCCCCCGCTCATACCCCCCGCACCTCCTCCGCCAGCCCCAGCGCCTCGCCCGCCATCCGCGCGGCGGCCGTCACGTCGGTCATCATCAGCGGCACGGCCCGGCATCGGATGCCCGCAGCCTCCACCCGCTCCACCGACCCGGCGTCCACGGTGTCCACCAGCCAGCCGTCCAGCAGCCCCGGGCCGTAGTGCTCGGCGACGGCCGCCGCCGTGGACTCCACGCCCACCGCGGCCAGCACCTTGTCGGCCATGCCGCGCACGGGCGCGTCCCCGACGATCGGGGACAGCCCGATCACCGGCACCCCGGCCTCGGCGATCGCCTCACGGATGCCGGGCACGGCCAGGATGGTGCCGATGGAGACGACCGGATTGGACGGCGGGAAGACAATGACGTCGGCCGCGCCGATGGCCTCCAGGACCCCCGGCGCCGGCTTGGCCTGCTCGGCGCCGACCGGGACGATCGCCTCGGCCGGGACGGACGCCCGCAGCCGCACCCAGTACTCCTGGAAGTGGATCGCCCGGCGCTCGCCGTCCAGCTCGACGGCGACATGGGTCTCGACCCGGTCGTCGGACATCGGGATCAGCCGCACCCCCGGCTGCCAGCGGTCGCACAGCGCCTCGGTGACCGCGCTGAGCGGATAGCCCGCGCCCAGCATCTGGGTCCGCACGATGTGCGTGGCGAAATCGCGGTCGCCCAGCCCGAACCACTCCGGCCCCGCCCCGTACGCCCCCAGCTCCTCCTTGAGGTGGAAGGTCTCCTCGGCCCGCCCCCAGCCCTGCTCCTCGTTGATGCCGCCGCCGAGCGTGTACATCACCGTGTCGAGGTCCGGGCAGACCTTCAGTCCGAAGAGATGGATGTCGTCGCCGGTGTTGCCGATGACCGTGATGTCCGCGTCCGGCGCGGCCCGCTTCAGGCCACGCAGGAACCGGGCACCGCCGATACCGCCTGCCAGAACCACAATGCGCATGGAGGAAAGTGTTGCAGGCGGCACTGACAATCGGCCGGGGCGGTCACCGGACGGCGGTCAGGAGATCCGGGCCAGCCCCGTGCAGCAGCGGCCGTGCATCGGCATCTCGGTCAGGCCGGGGTAGTAGATGTGCAGGCTCACCGCGGGGTCGAGGGTGTCGTTGAGCACCTCGTGCGCGTAGCCCGGCGCGAACACCCGCTGTGCCCCGGCGTCCAGCGCCCTGGTGGTACCGCGCGTGTGTTCGGTCAACGAGCCCGACAGAACCGTCAGCACCCCGGACGACGGCCCGTGGTCGTGCGGCCCGCTGCCCTGCCCCGGCACCCAGGACAGCAGCCACACCTCGTAACCGGGCCCGGTGCGCAGCCGGTGGTACCAGCGGCTGGTGGCGTCGTAGCGCACCAGGTGCTCCCACTCGGCGCGGTCGGCCGCGATCGCGCGCGCGAGACCCGCGAACTCGGCCACGGTCGCCGGGTGCTCGCGGGGCGCCTGGAGCAGATGCGGGACCTCAAGGATGTCACCGGCGATCTGGAGGTCGCTGTCGCTGTTCATGGGGTGGGGTGGTTCCTCGGCGTGGGTGTGGGGGGCTGGATGTCACGGACCGTCCGCCCGGATCACGGGCGCAAGGAGTGCCCGGGTGCGGGCGGGGGGAACAAGCAGCCGAGTCGAGGTCGACTCAGGAACAGCCGGAGCGCGTTGGGCTCAACAGCCGGAACAGCAACAACAGCTGCGACGAGCGAGGGCAGCACCGGGGGACCCGGCGGAGCGGGTCGAGGTGGGCGCCAAGTTCGCGAGCATGCCCACAAGGACAGCGGTTCACACCTCCACTGTCAACTCGGCGCCCGGGATGCGGGACGGGTTTCACCTCATCCGGTTCATCTGGCTGCCGAAAGGTTTGTTCATGCGGTGACCGGGACACATGGCGCATCATCCGGGTGCGTCTGCCGGGTGGCGATCCGTGATCCCGTGATCCGAATGTGATCAGGTTCGCTTCCGCGCGCGTGCCGGAACGAGATCGAACCGAGGGGCGTCCTTCTCCGTACAGGTGTCCATAGGCGTTCCGCAGGTCTCCGTAGTGGTGTCCGCGCGGTCGTCCAGGTGTCCGCGCGGGCGTCCGTGCAGCCGTCCGTCGATGTCGGATGGAAGGCCGTGGGGATCTGTGTGGAGGTCCTGTGTGGGTCGGGGCCCTCGGGGGTCTCCTCTGCGTGTCGAGGTTTATGCCGATTTGAACACTTTCCGCACGGCCTTGGTTCCGCAGAGTGAATAAGGGACCCAATAGCAGATCTCGGCTTGACTCGCCCGGAGCAGCACACTTGTAATTTCACTCGTGTCGTTCACCCGGAAATCGGTGACGGCCGCATCACGGGGACGCGAAAGACAGACGAGGGGCGCACATGACCGAGCTGGTGCAGCAACTGCTGGTCGACGACGCGGACGAGGAACTCGGCTGGCAGGAGCGCGCGCTGTGCGCCCAGACCGATCCCGAGTCCTTCTTCCCCGAGAAGGGCGGCTCCACCCGTGAGGCCAAGAAGGTCTGCCTCGCCTGTGAGGTCCGCTCCGAATGCCTCGAATACGCCCTCGCCAATGACGAACGCTTCGGCATCTGGGGCGGCCTGTCCGAGCGCGAGCGCCGCCGCCTGAAAAAGGCGGCGATCTGACGCCGGGAAGCGCGCCGGCCGGCCGTCCCGACGGACCCCCAACTCATCGAACACGATACGAACGGCCCGTCGCGGGTGGGTTATCCACAGGCGGCGGGCCGTGGTCATGGTCAGCCGATAGTGTGGGCGCTCGTCCGAGACACCCCAGCGCCCCCACCGGGCGCGGGTGTCCACCGCAGTCCACCGAACCGGGGCCCGTACCTCGATGTCCGCGCACAGCCACCCGCCGGCCCAGCACGACCCGGCCGCCACCGCAGTGTTTGACCCGGCCCGTCAGCCCGAGTTCCCGCGCCACATCGTGACCGCGGTGCTCGTCTCGCACGACGGCGCCCGCTGGCTGCCCGACGCGCTCGCCGGGCTGCTCGGCCAGGAGCGCCCCGTGCAGTCCGTCATGGCCGCCGACACCGGCAGCGCCGACGACTCCGCGCGGCTTGTCACCGAGACCCTCGGCCCCGACCGGGTGCTCCACCTCGCCCGCCGCACCGGCTTCGGCCAGGCCGTCGAGGAGGCCCACCGCACCGCCCCCGTCCTCACCCCCGAGGAACTGCCCTACCTGAAGCGGCCCAGCGGCTGGGACCCGGTCACCCGCTCCTGGCGCGACGACGCCTACGACCTGCCCGAGCTGCCGCACGGCGAACCCGTCCAATGGCTGTGGCTGCTGCACGACGACTGCGCCCCCGAACCCGACGCCCTCGCCCAGCTCCTGCGCGTCGTGGACGACGAGATGGAGCTGGGCCGCGACGACGTGGCCGTCGTGGGCCCCAAACTGCGCGGCTGGTACGACCGCCGCCAGCTCCTCGAAGTCGGCGTCACCATCGCCCACTCCGGCCGCCGCTGGACCGGCCTGGACCGCCGCGAACAGGACCAGGGCCAGCACGACCACGTGCGTACGGTCCTGTCGGTGTCCACCGCCGGCATGCTCATCCGCCGCGATGTCTACGAACGGCTCGGCGGCTTCGACCGCCGCCTGCCCCTGATGCGCGACGACGTCGACCTGTGCTGGCGCGCCCACAGCGCGGGCCACCGCGTCCTGATCGCCCCCGAGGCGGTCGTACGACACGCCGAGGCCGCCTCCCGCGAGCGCCGCGCCGTCGACTGCGGGGGCCGCACCGCCGCCTCCCCGCACAAGGTCGACAAGGCCGGCGCCGTCTACACCCTGCTCGTCAACTCCCGCACGGCGGCGCTGCCCTGGATCCTGCTGCGCCTGGTCCTCGGCACGCTCCTGCGCACCCTCGCCTACCTCGTCGGCAAGGTCCCCGGACAGGCCGTCGACGAGATCCGCGGCCTGCTGGGCACCCTGCTGCGCCCCGAGCGGATCATCGCCGGACGGCGCACCCGCGGACGCCCCCAGATCGACAAGACCGAGCTGCGCAGCCTCTTCCCGCCCCCCGGCGCCACCCTCCGCGCCACCGTCGAGCAGGCCGCGAGCAGCCTCTCCGGCGACACCGAGACCGAGACCACCGGCGGCGCCGGACGGCACGGCGGCGCGGTCGAGTCGGGCCCCGGCGACGACGACGCCGACTTCCTGGAGATCGAGCAGTTCGCCCGGCTCAAGCGGCTCGCCCGCAACCCCGGCCCCATGCTCTTCCTGGTGCTGCTGCTCGCCTCGCTGATCGCCTGCCGGCAGCTCCTGGGCGGCGGCTCGCTCGTCGGCGGCGCCCTGCTCCCCGCCCCCGCCGACTCCGGCGAGCTGTGGGCGCGCTATCTCGACGCCTGGCACCCGGTCGGCGCGGGCGGCACCCCCGCCGCCCCGCCCTACCTCGCGCTCGTCGCCGCGCTCGCCACCCTCCTGCTCGGCTCCACCTCGCTCGCCGTCACCGTGCTGCTGGTCTGCTCGGTGCCCCTGGCCGGCGTCACCGCCTACTTCGCCTCCCGCCCGCTGGTCCAGTCCCGCCTCCTGCGCGCCTGGGCGGCCGTCGTCTACGCCTTCCTGCCCGCCACCACCGGCGCCCTCGCCGGCGGCCGGATCGGCACCGCCGTGCTCGCCGTCCTGCTCCCGCTGCTCGCCCGCGCGGCCGTCTCCGCCGCCGGCCTCGCGGGCGGACGCGGCAGCTGGCGCGCCACCTGGGCGTACGCGCTGCTGCTGACCCTCACCATGGCGTTCACGCCGATCGTGTGGCCCCTCGCGCTGGTCCTGGGCGTCGCCCTGCTCGCCGTGCGCCGCAGCGAACTCACCGCCTACGCGCCCCGCTTCCTCGCCCAGCTCGGCACCCCGCTCCTGGTCCTCGCCCCCTGGTCGCTGTCCCTGCTGCCGTACGGCTTCTTCACCGAAGCCGGCCTTGAGTACGGCAGCTCCGCCGCGACCGCGCTCGACCTGCTCGCCGCCGGACCGGGCGGCTCCGGGACGGTCGGCGGGCCGATGCTCATCGGCATCGTGCTGGCCGCCCTCGCCGCCCTGCTGCGCTCCGAGCGCCGCTCCGGCATCCTCGCCGCCTGGGCCGTCGCCCTGGTCGGCCTGTTCTTCGCGGCCCTGTCCAACGCCTCCGCGTGGGCCGGCCCCGCCACCCTCGTCTACGGCCTCGCCCTGCTCGCCGCCGCCCTGCTCGGCGCCGACGGCGCCCGCTCGCGCGTCGCCGAACAGAGCTTCGGCTGGCGCCAGCCCGTCGCCGTGCTGATCGCCTTCGCCTCCGCCGCGGGCCCGCTGCTGCTCGCCGCCGGATGGATGATCCGCGGGGCCGACGGCCCCCTGGAGCGCCGCGACCCCGTCCAGGTGCCCGCGTTCGTCGCCGAGGAGAGCGGCAGCACCGACCAGGCCCGCACCCTCGTCCTGGGCAGCGACACCACCGCACACGTGAGCTACTCCCTGGTCCGCGGCTCCGGCGCCCGCCTGGGCGACGCCGAACTCGCCGCCGCCGACGGGGACAACGCGCGACTGGACAAGGTCGTCGCCAACCTCGTCGCCGGTTCCGGCGCCGACCAGGCCGAGCAGCTCGGCGGCTTCGCCGTCCGCTACGTCCTGGTCCACCCCGGCGCCCCGCGCGAGGTCAGCCGCGTCCTGGACGCCACCCCGGGCCTCAGCCGCCTCAGCCAGCAGGACGACGGCAGTGCCCTGTGGCAGGTCGACCAGCAGGTCTCCCGCGCGGCGATCGTCCCCGCCGACGGCGGCGAGACCCTGGCCGTGGCCTCCGGCCCCGTCGAGATCCACACCGACGTCCCCGAGGGCGCCGACGGCCGCGTCCTGCGCCTCGCCGACACCGCCGCCGAGGGCTGGACCGCGACCCTGGACGGCGAGCCGCTCACCCGCACCACCGTCGACGGCTGGGCCCAGGGCTTCGAACTCCCCGCCACCGGGGGCCGCCTGGACGTCACCTACGACGCCCCCCTGACCCACACCGCCTGGCTGTGGGCCCAGGGCGCGCTCGCCCTCGTCCTGGTCGTCCTCGCCCTGCCCGGCCGCCGCCGCGACATCGACGACGACCTTCCCGACGCCGAGGAGCCCGCGATCCCCGCACAGGCCGTCGAGGGCGAGGGCCGCCGCGCCCGCCGCCTGCGCGACCGCGCCGAGGAGCACGCCCCCGCCGAGCCGCCCATACCCGCCGCGGAGCAGTTCCCGGCCCCGGAGCCGGTCGCCGCCGCGCAGCAGCAGGCGTACGACGCCCAGTGGGCCCAGTCCGGCCACCAGGGCGCCGCGTACGGCGGCTACGGCGGCGACCAGTACCAGGGCGGGCCCCCGCAGCAGTACCCGGCGGGCGGCTACGGCCAGGACCACCCGGCGCAGGACCCCTACCAGGGCGGCCAGTACGACCCGTACGGATACGGCGGCCAGCCCCAGCAGCCGTACGACCCGACCGCCTACCCCCAGGGCTACGACCCCTCGTACGACCCCGCGCGGCAGCACGACCCGCACGGCCGCGGCACCGACGGGAGCCAGCAGTGAAGCGCACCACCGTGTCCCTGATCGCCGGGGTGGCCGCGCTCGCCGCGCTCACCGGCTTCGCCTCGGTCTCCGTACCGGACGCCTCCGGCGCGGAACCGGCCGGGGCGGCGGCCACCCTGCCCGTCGAGCGCACCAGCCTGGTCTGCCCGGCGCCCAGCACCTCCGACCTGGCCGAGACGACGTACTCCGCCTTCACCCCGGTCACCGAGGGCACCGACGACGGCGGCCGGGCCGACCTGCTGCCCGCCACCGGTACACCGGAGGAAGGGGAGAAGGCGGGGGAGGCCGTGAAGTCCGCGCTCCCCCAGAAGGAGCCCGGCACACCCGTCACCGCCGACGAGTCGGGCGCCGACGCGCCCGCGCTGACAGGCATCGCCGAGGGCCGCTTCGCGCCCGGCTGGACCGTGCAGCAGACCACCGAGGTCACCGCGGGCACCGGCCGCGGCCTCCAGGGCCTCAGCTGCGTCGCGCCGGACACCGACTTCTGGTTCCCCGGCGCCAGCACCGCCACCGACCGCACCGACTACATCCATCTGACCAACGCCGAGGACTCCGCGGCCGTCGTGGACATCGAGCTGTACGGCAAGGACGGCGCGCTGGAGTCCGAGGTCGGCTCCGACATCACCGTCAAGCCGCACGCCAGTGAGCCGATCCTGCTGTCCACGCTCACCGACGCCGAGGAGAGCGACCTCACCGTGCGCGTCAACGTCCGCAGCGGACGGGTCGGCGCGGCCGTGCAGGCGCTGGACGACAAGCTGGGCGGCGACTGGCTGACGGCGTCCGCCGATCCGGCGGACACCCTGGTCCTGCCGGGCATCCCCCAGGACGCCACCGACGTCCGCCTGATCGCCTACTCGCCCGGTGACACCGACGCCGACCTCACCCTTCGCCTGGCCGGTCCATCCGGCCTGATCACCCCGGTCGGCCATGAGACGCTGCACGTCAAGGCGGGTATGACCACCGCGGTCGACCTCGCCGACGTCACCAAGGGCGAGCCCGGCTCCCTGGTCCTCACCCCGAGCGGCGGCTCCGTACCGGTCGTCGCGGCCCTGCGGGTCATCCGCGGCGAGGGCGACGACCAGGAGACGTCGTTCATCCCGGCGGCCCGCGCGGTGGACACCCGGGCGACGGCCGTCGGCAACACCGAGAAGGGCACGACCCTCGCCCTGACCGCCCCCACGACCACCACCAAGGTCAAGGTCACGGCGTCGGCGGGCACGGAGGGGGGCGAGTCGGTGTCGAAGACGTACACGATCAAGTCCGGCACGACCCAGAGCGTCGAACTCCCCGTCCCCGAGGGACTGAAGGGCACCTACGCGCTGACCGTCGAGCCCACGTCCGGCGGCCCCCTCTACGCCTCCAGAACCCTGGAAGCGGCCCAGGACGACGTCCCGGCGTTCACGACACAGGTCCTGCCGGACGACCGGGGCAGGGTCGCGGTGCCGACGGCGGAGCAGAACTTGTCGGTGCTACAGGAGTAGCCGCGGGAGCGGGTACCGGAACAGCCGCTGGAGCAGGGGGCCGCCTTCGAGGGCGCCGAGGAGGCCGGCCCCGCCGCCCGGCACCACCAGCCCTCAGTCCTCCCCGTACCGGGGATCGACCGTCTCCGGCGTGAGGCCCAGCAGCTCGGCGACCTGCTCCACCACCACCTCGTGGACCAGCGCCGCCCGCTCCTCACGCGCCTTGGTACGGATCTCCACCGGCCGCCGGTAGATCACCACGCGCGCGAGTTGCCCGTCCCGGGCCGGCACGGTCCGCCCCAGGGGCACGGCCTCGTCGTTCCAGCGCCCGTCGTCGTCCAGCCGTGGCACTTCGAGCACCAGGAAGTCGATGTCGGCGAGCTGCGGCCAGCGCCGCTCCAGCCGCTCGACGGAGTCCTGCACCAGACCCGCGAAGGTGTCGGCGCGGCTCGCCGCCAGCGGCACCTGCGGCGGCGCGATCGGCCCGCGCATGCCCCGCCCATGGCGATCACGACGGCGGGGCCCGGGGCCGGCGGCAGAGGGCGGTACGGGGTTGTCCATCACTGGTGAAGGGTAGTCCCCGCGCACCCCGCCCGCCGGACCCCCGCGCGGCCCCGACCCCCCGGTTCCACCCCGTATCCGCCCCCGACCTGCGCCCCGGCCCCCGCGCACCCCGCCCCCGCCCGCCCGGCCACCGGGTCAACCGGCGTGACCGACCCGTACCGCATGTCGCCGGATGACCATTCCGGCCAAGGTTGGGCTCGATTCCGTATCTCTCCCGGACCGCCGATCACGAGGCAAATGACGGTGTTTGTACCGGGCCCTGACCACACCCGATCGCACCGCCTTCCACCCCCGCGCATGTCCACGCAGGTCAGCGGGGTATGACTGAGGTGGCCCGGGGGACGTTTCGCAACACGACACGGTGGAGTGACCTGGTGGAGAGTCGTCGCGGCCCGCTCAAGAGTGCGGTACCGTCCAACGTCGTGAGCCCTGTACGTCGCTGTTCGCGCACCGCTTGCGGCCGTCCCGCCGTAGCGACGCTGACGTACGTCTACGCCGACTCGACCGCGGTCCTCGGCCCGCTCGCGACCTACGCCGAACCCCATTGCTACGACCTGTGCGCCGAGCATTCCGAGCGCCTGACCGCCCCGCGCGGCTGGGAGGTCGTCCGGCTGCTGGACGGCTCGGCCCCGGCCCGCCCCAGCGGCGACGACCTGGAGGCCCTCGCCAACGCCGTGCGCGAGGCGGCCCGTCCGCAGGAGCGCGCCGCGCGGACGGGCGGCGGTTCACGCGGAGCCGACCCGATGGAGGTCGCCCGCCGCGGCCACCTGCGGGTACTGCGCTCACCGGACAACTGACCCCGGCTTCCCGCCTGTCGGCGCGCACGCGCGCGTGGCGCTACGGGAACGGCCCGCGACCGTACGCAGGTTGCCGCTCGCGACCCTGACCGGCACCTCCGTGCGGGGCGCTCATCCCTGTCGTTTATGTCATGAACCCGTCCGGACGGGCGGCGCCCATCGGGCAGTTCATGGCGATGGCGAAGGCACGCTGCGCAGCCCCGGTCGGCCGATCACTTTCGGCGGCCTCCGGGTCCGCGAGGCACGCTGTCGGTGGGGGCAGGTAGCTTTGGGTGACCGAGTAGGACTTCAGGAGGGTTGGCCGTGACTGCTGATCTGTCGCAGATCGTCAAGGCGTACGACGTACGCGGAGTGGTCCCGGACCAGTGGGACGAGACGCTGGCCGAACTGTTCGGGGCCGCCTTCGCCCAGGTGACGGACGCGGAAGCGATCGTGATCGGGCACGACATGCGGCCTTCGTCCCCCGGCCTGTCACGCGCCTTCGCGCGCGGCGCGGCGGCCCTCGGGGTCGACGTCACCGAGATCGGCCTGTGCTCCACGGACCAGCTGTACTACGCCTCGGGCGCGCTGGACCTGCCGGGCGCGATGTTCACGGCCTCGCACAACCCCGCCCGGTACAACGGCATCAAGATGTGCCGCGCGGGTGCCGCCCCCGTCGGCCAGGACACCGGCCTCGCGGAGATCCGCGCGCTGGTCGAGGGCTGGACCGGGACGGGCGCCCCCGAACCGGCACCCACGGCGGGCACGATCACCCGGCGGGACACGCTGAAGGACTACGCGGCCTACCTCCGCTCCCTGGTCGACCTGACCGCCATCCGCCCCCTGAAGGTCGTCGTCGACGCGGGCAACGGCATGGGCGGGCACACCGTCCCGACGGTCTTCGAGGGCCTGCCCCTGACCCTGGTGCCGATGTACTTCGAGCTGGACGGCACCTTCCCCAACCACGAGGCCAACCCCCTCGACCCGGCGAACATCGTGGACCTCCAGGAGCGGGTGCGCGCCGAGGGCGCCGACCTGGGCATCGCCTTCGACGGCGACGCCGACCGCTGCTTCGTCGTCGACGAGCACGGCGACCCGGTCTCGCCGTCCGCGGTCACCGCCCTGGTCGCGGCGCGCGAGCTGGCCAGGCACGGCGGCAAGGGCACGGTCATCCACAACCTGATCACGTCCTGGACCGTCCCCGAGGTCGTGAAGGAGAACGGCGGCACGCCCG
This sequence comes from Streptomyces sp. NPDC059477, assembly GCF_042749375.1. NCBI lineage: Bacteria > Bacillati > Actinomycetota > Actinomycetes > Kitasatosporales > Streptomycetaceae > Streptomyces > Streptomyces sp. NPDC059477. The sequence goes on from NZ_JBHYUG010000121.1 coordinate 13,241, forward strand.
TGCGCACGCGCGTAGGCCACTCCTTCATCAAGGCCGAGATGGCGAAGTCCGGCGCGATCTTCGGCGGCGAGCACTCCGCCCACTACTACTTCAAGGACTTCTGGAACGCGGACACGGGCATGCTGGCCGCGCTCCACGTCCTCGCCGCGCTCGGCGGCCAGGACGGCCCGCTGTCCGCGCTGGTCGCCCAGTACGACCGCTATGCCGGGTCCGGCGAGATCAACTCCACCGTCGACGACCAGCAGGGCCGCCTCGCCGCGATCCGCTCCGCGTACGAGGGCCGCGAGGGCGTCACCGTCGACGACCTGGACGGCCTCACCATCTCCACCGCCGACTGGTGGTTCAACGTCCGCCCCTCCAACACGGAACCCCTCCTCCGCCTCAACGCGGAAGCGAGGGACGAGGCGACCATGACAACGATCCGCGACGAGGCCCTGTCAATCATCAGAGGCTGAGGGCTGAGGGCTTGAGGCTAAAGGCTTGAGGGTTGCCGGGCCGCCGGGCTGGCGGCCCGCCGGGGCGCGGGGTGCGAGGCACCTCATCCGCCATAGCTGCGGGCAGTCGTGCCGCTGGGGCGGCACGGGTGGGCGCAGCGGCACCCGCAAGCGCGGGTGAGTGAAACCCATCCCCAGCCCAGCCCCACGCCGCACACCCTCAACCCCGGCCCATCTCACCCACCGCCAACCCGACCGCAGCCAACCCCACCCCCCACCCACCCCACGGCGGTACCCTGACCAGGCATCACGTGCCACCGGCCGAACCTCACCCCGAAGGAACGACATGCCCCTCGAAGCCGGCCTCCTGGAGATCCTCGCCTGCCCCGCCTGCCACGCCCCCCTCAAGGAGCAGGACCCCGAGCTGATCTGCACGTCCCAGGACTGCGGTCTCGCCTACCCGGTCCGCGACGGCATCCCCGTCCTCCTCGTGGACGAGGCCCGCCGCCCGGCGTAACCACACCCCAAGGCCATCGGACCCCGGCGATCGGAGACCGCCCGCATGCTCGACGAGTCGCTGCTAGACACCCCCGAGGCCCTCGCGCAATCCGACCCCCGCGGCCTCCTGCGCGGCGCCGCCGAGGCCGGCGCCCGAGTCCGCACCGCGGCCCGGTACGCCGCCGAGGCGGGCGTCACCCTGCTCAAGCCCGACGGCCGCCCCCGCGCCGTCCTGATCGCCGGCCCCGGCGCCGCCGCGATCTGCGCCGCCGACCTCCTCGGCACCCTCGCCGGCCCCGGCAGCCCCGTCATCCGCCTGACCCCCACCGGCGTCGCCCCCGTCGCCGGCGCCCTGCGCTGGGAGCTGCCCGGCTGGAGCGGCAATCTCGACCTGCTCCTCATCGCCACCCCCGACGGCACCGAACCCGGCCTCGCCCTCCTCATCGACCAGGCCTACCGCCGAGGCTGCACGGTCGTCGCCGTGGCCCCCGCCCGCACCCCCCTCGCCGAGTCGGTCGCCGCCGTGCACGGCCTGTTCGTCCCGATGGCGACGGCCCCGTACGAACAGGACGAGCCCGAGGAACTCGCCGCGTCCGCCCCCGGCGTCCTGTGGGCCCTGCTCACCCCGCTCCTCGCCCTCCTGGACCGCATCGGCCTGCTCTCCGCACCCCCCGACGCCCTGGAGAGGGTCGCCGGCCGGCTCGACCACATCGCCGAGCGCTGCGGCCCCGCCGTCGTCACCTACAGCAACCCGGCCAAGACCCTCGCCGCCGAACTCGCCGACTCGCTCCCGGTGATCTGGACCGAGGGCACCTCCGCGGGCCCGGCCGGCCGCCGCTTCGCGGGCGCGCTCGCCGAACTCTCCGGCCGCCCCGCCCTCGTCGCCGAACTCCCCGAGGCGCTCACCGCGCACAGCGCCCTGCTGGCCGGCCGGCTCGCCGCCGGCGCCGACCCCGACGACTTCTTCCGCGACCGCGTGGACGAGCCTCCCGCGCTGCACGCGCGCGTGGTGCTCCTCAGGGACCGCCCGACCGGCGGTCTCACCGCCGCCCCGGCCGCCCGTGAACTGGCCCTCAGCCACGACACGCCGATCAGCGAGCTGGAGCCCGAGCCCGGTGGCGAACTGGAGACCCTCGCCGAACTGATCGCCATGACGGATTTCGCCGCCGTTTACCTGGCCCTCGCCTCGGGGGCATCAGCTGGACCGGCACAGCACTGACCCCCGTACCACCCACCACCCACCCACAGCCCCACCCACAACCCCAGTCAGAACCCCAGAGAGAACCGATGGACCGCCTCGACAACACCATCCGCCCCTACGCCTGGGGTTCCACCACCGCCATCCCGCACCTGCTCGGCATCGAGCCGACCGGTGAGCCGCAGGCGGAGATGTGGATGGGCGCCCACCCCGGCGCCCCCTCACGCACCGAGCGCGGCACGCTGGTCGAGGTGATCGACGCCGCCCCGGAGCGGGAACTGGGCGCCCCCGCCGTCGCGAAGTTCGGCCCCCGGCTGCCCTTCCTCCTCAAGCTGCTCGCCGCCGGCGCCCCCCTCTCCCTCCAGGTCCACCCCGACCTCGCGCAGGCCAAGGAGGGGTACGCCGACGAGGAGCGCCGCGGCATCCCTTCCGACGCCCCGCACCGCAACTACAAGGACGCCAACCACAAGCCCGAACTCATCTGCGCGCTCACCGAGTTCGACGGCCTGTGCGGCTTCCGCGACCCCGAGGAAGCCGCGGCCCTGCTCGACGGCCTCGGTGTCGCCTCCCTCAAGCCCTACGCCGACACCCTGCGCGCCCACCCCGGGGACGCGGCCCTGCGCGAGGTCCTCACCGCCGTACTGACCGCCGACCGCGACGACATGGCCCGTACGGTCACCGAGACCGCCGCCGCCTGCAATCGCATAGGCGGCGACTACGCCCCCTACGCCGACATCGCCCACCACTACCCCGGCGACCCCGGCGTACTCGCCGCGATGCTGCTCCACCACGTCCGCCTCCAGCCCGGCGAGGCCCTCTACCTCGGCGCCGGCATCCCGCACGCGTATCTCAACGGCCTCGGCGTCGAGATCATGGCCAACTCCGACAACGTGCTGCGCTGCGGCCTCACCCCCAAGCACGTCGACGTCCCCGAACTCCTGCGCATCGTCCGCTTCGAGCCGGCCGACCCCGGCGTACTGCGCCCGGAGGCCGACGCGGACGGCGAGGAGGTCTACCCGACCCCCATCGACGAGTTCCGCCTCTCCCGCTACGTCCTGGCCGAGGGCGGCGCCGCCCACGACCTCACCCGCGCCACCCCGCAGATCCTGCTCTGCACCGCGGGCACGGTCCGCGCGGGCGACGAGCAGCTGACACCCGGCGGTTCCGTCTTCGTCCCGGCGGGCGAGAAGACCGAAGTGTCCGGCTCGGGCACGTTGTTCCGCGCGACGGTCGTGGCCTGAGCACCCCCGAGTGAGGGAAGTGGCCGACCGGGGCCCCAACGCCGTAGCGGACTGCAACAATGGCGCCCCGGCGGCGCACCGGCACCGCCCGGGACGACGGCGTACGTACGAAGGGACCACGCGGACCACATGAGCGCGTCAGGCGGCACCAAGGCGATCGTGGCGGCACTGGTCGCCAACCTCTCGATCGCGGTAGCGAAGTTCGTGGCGTTCCTCTTCAGCGGCTCGTCCTCGATGCTCGCCGAATCGGTGCACTCCCTCGCCGACTCCGGCAACCAGGGTCTGCTGCTGCTCGGCGGCAAACGCGCCCAGCGCGACGCGACCCCGCAACACCCCTTCGGCTACGGCCGCGAGCGCTACATCTACGCCTTCCTCGTCTCGATCGTCCTCTTCTCCGTCGGCGGCATGTTCGCCATCTACGAGGGCTACGAGAAGATCCAGCACCCGCACGAGATCGAGAACTGGTACTGGCCGGTCGGCGTCCTCGTCTTCGCGATCATCGCCGAAACCTTTTCCTTCCGTACGGCGATCAAGGAGTCCAACGCCCTGCGCGGCCAGCAGTCCTGGACGGAGTTCGTCCGCCACGCCAAGGCGCCCGAACTGCCGGTCGTGCTGCTGGAGGACCTCGGCGCGCTCGTCGGCCTGTTCCTCGCCCTCGGCGGCGTCGGCATCGCCCTGCTGACCGGCGACGGCATCTGGGACGGCATCGGCACCCTCTGCATCGGTGTCCTGCTCATCCTGATCGCCATCGTCCTCGCCGCCGAGACCAAGTCCCTGCTGCTCGGCGAGGCCGCCGGCCTGAACGAGGTCAAGAAGATCGAGGCCGCGATCGTCGACGGCGACACCGTCACCGGCATCATCCACATGCGCACGCTCCACCTCGGCCCCGAGGAACTCCTGGTCGCCGCCAAGATCGCCGTCCAGCACGACGACACCGCCACCGAGATCGCCGGCGCCATCGACGCCGCCGAGGCCCGCATCCGCGAGGCCGTCCCGATCGCCCGTGTCATCTACCTCGAACCCGACGTCTACAGCGAGACCGAGGCCACCAAGGGCCCCGACCCCGAGGCGACCCCGGGCGGCCCGACCCACAACGGCACCGACCACTGACGCCCCTGCCGCCCCGTCCCTCACACCCGACGACCGGCGCACCGTCACCGAATCGGCCACGGCCTACGGAATCATGACCTCCCGCCCCCGAACCCGGCCGTCCCCTACTCCTCTATTCCTTGCGCCTTCCCTCCCGCCGCCCCGGTAGCGACCAACTCCTCGACAGCCGCGACCCACCTGGTTCCGGCCAACATCCCGGCCATCCCCCGGATCACACCCGCCCTCCTTGCCTCCGGCATCGAGCTGCCTTTTCACGGCCCGGGAGGCGTGGGTCCCCACCGGATCGGGGTGAACTCTTCGCGGGCGGACTGGGGACGGCCGGGCCGTCCGGTGTAGCTTGGGACGGAGCCAGACGTCGCTGCTGATGGCGGTCGGGCGGTCCGTTCGCGGACCGGCCGAGGGAGAGAGGGCCTCCGACGGACTGCGCTGCGCGCCACGCGGGCACGCCTGTGCCCTGTGTCCATCCCGGGCACTTCTGTGTCCGCCGCCGCGCAGACCAGCCGTACCCACCTCGAACCCGATCCCGAGGAGCAGCCCCCAATGACGACTGTCGACAACCGACAGGACTTCAAGGTCGCCGACCTCTCCCTGGCCGACTTCGGCCGCAAGGAGATCACCCTCGCCGAGCACGAGATGCCCGGCCTGATGGCGATCCGCAAGGAGTACGCGGAGGCGCAGCCGCTGGCAGGCGCCCGCGTCACCGGCTCCCTGCACATGACCGTGCAGACCGCGGTCCTCATCGAGACCCTCGCCGCCCTGGGCGCGCAGGTCCGCTGGGCCTCCTGCAACATCTTCTCCACGCAGGACCACGCCGCCGCCGCGATCGCCGTCGGCCCCGACGGCACCCCCGACAACCCCCGGGGCATCCCCGTCTTCGCCTGGAAGGGCGAGACCCTCGAAGAGTACTGGTGGTGCACGGAGCAGGCCCTGACCTGGCCGAACACCCCCACCGGCGGCCCGAACATGATCCTGGACGACGGCGGCGACGCCACCCTCCTCGTCCACAACGGCGTCGAGTACGAGAAGGACGGCAAGGTCCCCTCGCCCGACACCGCCGAGTCCGACGAGCACCGCGTCATCCTGGAGCTGCTGACCCGCACCGTGGGCGAGAGCCCCCAGAAGTGGACCCAGCTCGCCTCCGAGATCCGCGGTGTCACCGAGGAGACCACGACCGGCGTCCACCGCCTGTACGAGATGCACCGCGACGGCACCCTCCTGTTTCCGGCGATCAACGTCAACGACGCCGTCACCAAGTCGAAGTTCGACAACAAGTACGGCTGCCGCCACTCCCTGATCGACGGCATCAACCGCGCCACCGACGTCCTGATCGGCGGCAAGACCGCGGTCGTGTGCGGCTACGGCGACGTGGGCAAGGGCTGCGCGGAGTCCCTGCGCGGACAGGGCGCCCGCGTGATCGTCACCGAGATCGACCCGATCTGCGCGCTCCAGGCGGCGATGGACGGCTACCAGGTCGCCACCCTGGAAGACGTCGTCGAGACGGCCGACATCTTCATCACCACGACCGGCAACAAGGACATCATCATGGCCGCGGACATGGCCAAGATGAAGCACCAGGCGATCGTCGGCAACATCGGCCACTTCGACAACGAGATCGACATGGCCGGCCTCGCGAAGATCCCGGGCATCGTCAAGGACGAGGTCAAGCCGCAGGTCCACACCTGGAAGTTCCCCGAGGGCAAGGTCCTCATCGTGCTGTCCGAGGGCCGCTTGCTGAACCTGGGCAACGCCACCGGTCACCCGTCGTTCGTGATGTCCAACTCCTTCGCGGACCAGACCCTGGCCCAGATCGAGCTGTTCACCAAGCCCGACGAGTACCCGACCGGCGTCTACACGCTGCCCAAGCACCTCGACGAGAAGGTCGCCCGCCTCCACCTGGCTGCCCTGGGCGTACGACTCACCACGCTCCGCCCGGAGCAGGCCGACTACATCGGTGTGAAGGTCGAGGGCCCGTACAAGTCGGACCACTACCGCTACTGAGCCCGGCGCTCCGCAGCAACCTCCAGGACAGGCCCCCGCACCCCCGTGTCGGGGGCCTGTCCCGTTGGCCGGCCCGGCCGATCCGGTTGGCCCGGTCGGCCCGTTCTCATACCCCAGGACCCCCATGCCCCGCGGCCGTTATTCGCTCCTCGATCCGCACGATCAGACCCCCTTCGCACAAGAGCACTTCCACTGCGCCCCCGGCCCCTCCGGCTGGCGCTATGTCTCCCAGCTGACCGCCCCCTCGGGCGACCATCTGGGCTCCGTCGACCTCACCCTCGACGCACTCGGCCGTCCCCTCCGCCTCGAACTGCACGCGGCGAGCTGGCAGGTGCGCGGCGCCGCCCTCGACGGCGTCACCTGGGTCCGTACGGACCCCACCGGCACCCATGCCACGGAAGGCAATGTGCGCGCCCACGCCTTCACCGGCACGTCCCCCGCGTTCCTCATCGCCACCGCCCGCCTCCTGCGCCTCACCCCTTCCTCCTCCACGGCCGCGACCCGTGTCCGCCTGGTCGACTTCACGCACCCGGTCCTCGCCCCCCGCACCGTGGACCAGTCCTGGGCCTTGCTGAAAAGAGAAGCACACGCCACTGACAACGCCCCCCTGAGCGTGGACGAATACCAGGTCACAGCCCTGGACACCGGCGAACAGCACACCGTGCACATCGCCGGGGACGTGGTGCTGGCGGCACCCGGAATCGAGCTGGAGGACCTGGAGTCACCGCCGTCGACGTTCGAGGGGGAAACGGGACCCGAGTGACGGGCGGACCCTGGCGTCCTACGCCGGGGGCGCGAACCCGGTGGACGACTCTTCGGCGGGCGACGCGGCCCCCTGACCGGGCACCGACGCAGGTGCAGGCGTAGGCGCGTACCCAGGCACCCCAGGCACCGGCGCCCCAGGTACCGGCATACCTGCTACCGGCACCCCCGGCCGCCCTCCGGCCTGCGTTCCTCCCGCAGCCGCCCCACTCGCCACGGCCCGCCGCATCTCCCGGACCTGCCGCTCCTGAAGCACCGCCGCCAGATACGCGGCCGGCGGCACACCCTGCGGCGCCGGAGCCCCCGTACGCTCCGCCACATCCGCGGCCAGGCGCAGGGCCATGCCCTGACCGACCTGCGGATCCAGCTGCCGCATCCGCGTCAGGTACTGCCGTATCGCGAGCCACAGACTGTCCGGCACCGCCGACAGATCCAGCGTGGCGAACCGCCCCGCCAGCCAGGGCGGAGGCGGCGGCACGAACCCGGCCGGCGCGGCGGGCACCCGCTCCCGCACCACCAGCGTCCCCGCGAACACATCCCCGAGGCGCCGCCCGCGCGCGGACACCAGCGAGGCGATGCACGCGATGACACCGAACGTCATCAGGATCTCGATCATCCCGATCCCCCCACGCACCAGCGCGTGCCGGAACCGGATCGGCCCACCGTCGTCCCGCACCACCCGCAGCCCGACGGCCATCTTCCCCAGCGACCGCCCATGGGTCAGTGTCTCCACGGCGATCGGCGCGCCCACCAGCACCAGCAGGAAGGACGCGATCGACAGCGCCATCTGCGCGGCCTCGTCCAGCGAGGCGGAGGCGATCGTGAGCGCAACGGTCACCAGGAGATACGCGGTGAAGGCCACGACGAGATCGAGCAGCACGGCCAACACCCTGCTCGGCAGCTTCGCCGGGCGCAGCTCCAACGCCACCGCCTCCCCGGTCACCAGCTCACTCACACCCGTCGTCCTTCCCCTGGTCCGCACCTACCACGATCAGTCTGCCAAGCTGAGAACGCGGAGCGCCGCAGTACGACAAGCTGACATCCACCAGGATCCGTCAGGATCCTCAGAAGAACAGCCGAGGAGCAGGCAAACCGATGGACCTCGACGTCTTCGTCACCGCCCATCGAGCGGAATGGGACCGCCTCGACACCCTGCTCCGTCGCCGCCGCCTCACCGGCGCCGAGGCCGACGAACTCGTCGCCCTCTACCAGCGCACCGCCACCCATCTCTCCCTGATCCAGTCCAGCGCTCCTGACCCCCAGCTGACCGGTCGCCTCAGCCAACTCGTGGCACGCGCGCGTAGCGCCGTCACCGGCACCCGACGCGCCTCATGGCGCGATGTCACCGACTTCCTCACGTACGGCTTCCCGGCCGCCGTCTACCGGTCACGCCACTGGTGGGTCCCCACCGCCCTGCTCTCCACCCTGGTCGCCGCTCTCCTCGGCTGGTGGATCGGCACCCACCCCGAGGTCCAGGCATCCATAGCCGCCCCCGACGAACTCCGCGAACTGACCCGCCCGGGCGGCGAGTACGAGACGTACTACTCCAGCAATCCCGCCGCCTCCTTCGCCGCCCAGGTCTGGACGAACAACGCCCAGGCGGCGGCCCTCTGCCTGGTCCTGGGCGTCTTCCTGGGCCTCCCCGTCCTCTGGATCCTCTTCACGAACATGCTCAACCTGGGCGTCGGCTTCGGCCTGATGTCCTCGGCGGGCCGCCTGGACACGTTTCTCGGCCTGGTCCTGCCGCACGGCCTGCTGGAACTCACCGCGGTCTTCGTCGCCGCAGGCACTGGCCTACGCCTCGGTTGGACCGTCATCGACCCCGGCCCCCGCACCCGGCGCACCGCCCTGGCGGAGGAGGGCCGCGCCGCCGTGGGCATGGCGATCGGCCTCGCGCTGGTCCTCTTCATCTCCGGAGCCATCGAGGGTTTCGTGACCCCGTCCGGCCTCCCGACCTGGGCCCGCATCACCATCGGCATCACCGCCGAGCTGGCCTTCCTCGCGTACGTCTATGTCCTCGGCGGCCGTGCGGCCCGCGCCGGCAACACGGGCGACGTGGACGCCGTCGAACGCAGCGCGACCGTCCCGACAGCCGCCTGAAGCCGCCCCGCACCCCGCGGAGACCTGCCTGATGTGCGGACGGGTCCGCTGAGCTGCTAGTGTCCTCTTCGCCCCGCAGGAGCTGTTGACACAGAGCCGGTGGGGAGGTAGATTCGAACAGTTGCCTGGAACTGGGTGCTATCCGGTCGGCGACAATCAGAATCCACTCGCCTCTTCAAGTCGTCTCCTCGTCTTTCGAGATTCGACTTCGATGTGGCGTCCCCCGATGGAATCGGAAATGGATGGCCGGTCAGACCGGCCGGAAACCTCTGATAAAGTCGGAACCGCCGGAAAGGGAATCGCGAAAGCGAGAACCTGGAAAGCAACTCCGAGGAAATCGGACCGAGAAAAGGTCTGATAGAGTCGGAGACACCGAAGGGAAGCCCGGAGGAAAGCCCGAGAGGGTGAGTACAAAGGAAGCGTCCGTTCCTTGAGAACTCAACAGCGT
>NZ_JBHYUG010000122.1:0-3196 GCF_042749375.1 Streptomyces sp. NPDC059477
GGACGGACGGGCAGGCCCTGCCCGTCCGTCCTGCCGACACCGGCCCGCCCCGCGGCTCGCTCTTGCTGAAGCGTGGAACGGGAGGTGGATCTGACGCGGACCATTGTGGACTGCGGCACTGACAACGCGGACCGCCGCCCGGATCGCACACCGGACCGGCGGTTGCGCCCGGCGCCGAAAGCCACCGTCCGAGCCCGCGCGTGCCGCCGTACGGCACGGCTGCCCGCAGGCTACGCGATCCGCTCTCGGCGTACGCGGTCCGGGAACTTCGCCGGTGCCGCGCACACTTGCATACAGTGGCAGGACCGACAGGAAAACTGCGGTCGGAACGACCGCGTCCGCGATCGAAGGGACGTACATGCCCATGGGTCACACGGCCACCGCCGAGGCAGGCTCCGGCGGCCTGACAGCGACCGAGCACCGTCTGGCCAACGGTCTGCGCGTGGTGCTCTCCGAGGACCACCTGACCCCGGTCGCGGCGGTGTGCCTCTGGTACGACGTCGGCTCGCGCCACGAGGTCAAGGGGCGCACCGGCCTGGCTCACCTTTTCGAGCACCTGATGTTCCAGGGCTCCGCGCAGGTCAAGGGCAACGGGCACTTCGAGCTGGTCCAGGGCGCCGGCGGCTCGCTCAACGGCACCACCAGCTTCGAGCGCACCAACTACTTCGAGACCATGCCGGCCCACCAGCTGGAGCTGGCGCTGTGGCTGGAGGCGGACCGAATGGGCTCGCTGCTGGCCGCCCTGGACGAGGAGTCCATGGAAAACCAGCGGGACGTCGTCAAGAACGAGCGCCGCCAGCGCTACGACAACGTCCCCTACGGCACCGCTTTCGAGAAGCTCACCGCCCTCGCCTACCCGGAGGGCCACCCCTACCACCACACGCCGATCGGCTCCATGGCCGACCTGGACGCGGCCACCCTGGACGACGCGCGCGTGTTCTTCCGCACGTACTACGCGCCCAACAACGCCGTGCTGTCCGTGGTCGGCGACATCGACCCGGAGCGGACGCTCGCCTGGATCGAGAAGTACTTCGGCTCCATCCCGGCCCACGACGGCAAGCCCGTCCCGCGCGACGGCTCGCTCCCCGAGACCGTCGGCGAGCAGTTGCGCGAGGTCGTCGAGGAGGAGGTCCCGGCCCGCGCGCTGATGGCCGCCTACCGGCTCCCCGAGGACGGCACGCACGCGTGCGACGCGGCCGACCTGGCGCTCACCGTCCTCGGCGGCGGCGAGTCCTCCCGCCTGTACAACCGGCTGGTGCGCCGCGACCGTACGGCCGTGGCGGCCGGATTCGGCCTGCTGCGGCTGGCCGGGGCGCCCTCCCTGGGCTGGCTGGACGTGAAGACCTCCGGGGACGTCGAGGTGCCGGTCATCGAGACCGCCATCGACGAGGAGCTGGCCCGGTTCGCCGCCGAGGGCCCCACGGCGGAGGAGATGGAGCGCGCCCAGGCCCAGCTGGAGCGCGAGTGGCTGGACCGGCTCGGTACGGTCGCCGGCCGCGCGGACGAACTGTGCCGGTACGCGGTCCTCTTCGGTGACCCGCAGCTCGCCCTGAGCGCCGTCCAGCGCGTGCTGGAGGTGACCGCCGAGGAGGTCCAGGAGGTCGCCAAGGCCCGCCTGCGGCCCGACAACCGCGCGGTGCTCGTCTACGAGCCGACGGCCCCCGAAGCCCAGGCCGAGAGCGCTACGGACGCCGACGACGCCGAGGACACGGCGGACGCAGACGGCGTGGCAGCCGCGGCCACCGACGACAACGAGGAGGCGGCCAAGTGAGCGAGCTGGCCCCCATGGAGTTCCACCCCCAGCCGCAGCCCGGCGACGCCCGCCCCTGGGCGTTCCCGGCCCCCACGCGCGGCACGCTCGACAACGGCCTCACGGTCCTGCGCTGCCACCGCCCCGGCCAGCAGGTCGTCGCCGTCGAGGTGCTGCTGGACGCGCCGCTGGACGCCGAACCGGACGGCCTGGAGGGCGTGGCCACGATCATGGCCCGCGCCTTCTCCGAGGGCACCGACAAGCACTCCGCCGAGGATTTCGCCGCCGAGCTGGAGCGCTGCGGCGCCACCCTGGACGCGCACGCCGACCACCCCGGCGTCCGCCTCAGCCTCGAAGTGCCGGTCTCCCGGCTGCCGAAGGCGCTCGGCCTGCTCGCCGACGCCCTGCGCGCGCCCGCGTTCGACGACAGCGAGGTCGAGCGCCTGGTGCGCAACCGCCTCGACGAGATCCCGCACGAGCTGGCCAACCCTTCGCGCCGCGCCGCCAAGGAGCTGTCCAAGGAGCTGTTCCCGGCGACCTCGCGCATGTCGCGCCCGCGCCAGGGCACCGAGGAGTCCGTCGCCGGCATCGACTCCGCCGCCGTACGCGCCTTCTACGAGAAGCACGTACGCCCCGCGACCGGCACCGTCGTGGTCGTCGGCGATCTGACCGGCGTCGACCTCGACACGCTGCTCGGCGACACGCTCGGCGCCTGGACCGGCTCCACGGCCGCGCCCCGGCCCGTACCGCCGGTCAGCGCCGACGACACCGGGCGCGTCGTCATCGTGGACCGGCCCGGAGCCGTCCAGACGCAGTTGCTGCTCGGCCGCGTCGGCTCCGACCGGCACGACCGCGTCTGGCCCGCCCAGGTGCTCGGCACGTACTGCCTGGGCGGCACCCTCACCTCCCGGCTGGACCGGGTGCTGCGCGAGGAGAAGGGCTACACCTACGGCGTCCGCGCGTTCGGCCAGGTCCTCAGGTCCGGGCCCGACGGCGCCGGCGCGTCCATGCTGGCCGTCAGCGGCTCGGTCGACACGCCGAACACCGGACCGGCCCTGGACGACCTGTGGACCGTCCTGCGCACGCTCGCCGCGGAGGGGCTGACCGACGCCGAGCGGGACACCGCCGTGCAGAACCTCGTCGGCGTGGCGCCGCTCAAGTACGAGACCGCGGCGGCCGTCGCGAGCACGCTCGCGGACCAGGTCGAGCAGCACCTGCCCGACGACTATCAGGCGACGCTGTATCAGCAACTCGCCGCGACCGGCACCGTCGAGGCCACGGCGGCCGTCGTCAACGCCTTCCCGGTGGACCGGCTGGTGACCGTCCTCGTCGGCGACGCCGCGCAGATCAAGGCGCCCGTGGAGGCCCTCGGCATCGGCGAAGTCACCGTCGTGGCGGCCGACTAGACGGCCAGGGACGGCCCGCCCGCGTGCCGGAATCCGCACG